>JAFGTU010000250.1 GCA_016933985.1 Sedimentisphaerales bacterium
CGCCCTCGGCATGACGACTATCCGGCTTATCCGCCCGAATCGCATTCACACCCAAAGCTCCGGCGACCCCGGCGCAAAACCGCAACACGCCATCAGCCAAATCACCGACCTGCCGCCCTTGCTGGAGCAACTCTGACCAGTCCGCGCACCCGGCGGCAAGACAGAAAGTGCACAAGCTTCCAGGAGCCTTTGACGGCGTTGGTGCAGCGTTCGTGGAGGTGTGACAAAACGAATTGCTATTTGCGTCGCCTGAGAAGCAATGTTCCGAAGCCAAGCAAAGCGATTGTTATTGGCTCGGGGACTGCTTCTATGGTGAAGGCGTCTTCGACGAGGCCGGAGTTCTCGCTTAACACCTTCACATCGATAGTGCCGACGAATCCGGCAGGGATAGTAATACCAAGATCGCTGATGATATTTCCCACTATCACCCTCGGTGCGGGGCCGGGGATCGTGATATCGGCCCAGACGATGGGCAAAGTCACATTGCTGATGTCGATGCCGTAATCATCCGCCAGCCACTGCATGGGGCTGTTGTCATAGATTGCGCCGGCGATGACGTTGTTTGTCGCGCCGGCTATGTCAAGAGTGGCCGGAGCGTATGTCCACACATAGAGGTGATCATTGGTGAGCTGTCCGTGACTTGTGATATCGAAGGTCAAGGTTGCCTCGCCTGCGGAGGTATCCACCAACGAAGGCAGCCCGCTGATTAGCATGGTGTCGGCGTTCACAGCGGAACAGATGCAAAAGATTAGCAACAGAACTGCGACCTTTTTCATAACTCACTATCCTCCCGGACGGCTATCCATCATCCCTAAGCCGAACAAGGCTCACGATCATCACACCTGGCAGGGCCTCCTCCTAACGAAAGCCGCCAGCACACAACTTTAATTCTACCGGAAGTGAAGGCTGCCTGTCAAGCAAAAAGTCCCAGAAAGGCGCCAAAACAATCCTCCAACCGGGCATTGCTCATCGCAAGGAGGGGCAAAAAAGAGGCATATAATAGCGTTAAGGGCCCCGGAAGCCGCAGCAAAGCCCAAAAAAAGGCGATTTGCGAGTTTCTCCGGCCCCGATGAGACAGGAAAGAATTCGCGAGGCGAATCGTTATTTGTCAACCTCTGCCTTGCGTTTGATTTTTTCGATATCCAGGTCCTGGATGTAATCCACGAGGTTCTTCCAGATGCCGTGATAGCCGAACTCGCCTTTGGTCATCTCTGCGACGGCCTCTTCCTTGGTCCATACCTCGATTGCTATTCGGTAGATGGCGCACATTGTGCCGGTGCGGTCGGCGCCATATTGGCAATGGACGAAGACCGGCTGATTGTCTTCATTGGCGACAATCTTCAAGAATCGTACGATTTCCTTCTCTTCGGCGTGCCAGGCCTTCATAGTGATATGCTCGTAGGCCATTTTCGTGCCCTTCATCTCGTCCCGGTCGGAATGAAACGAGCGAAGGTTGACGATGGTACGTATGCCCAATTTCTCCAGGTTCTTCATTCCCTCGGCGGTGGGCTGTGCGCCGCGATACAAGACGTCGCAGACCTTGTGGAAATTCTCGACGCCGGCCAGGTCGAGCTTCTTCGCCCATTTCGGATTGCGTGCGTTCTTCGACTGGTCGCCTGTCACCATCAGGACTCGCAGCTCGTGCGGCTCAAGCCGCATGGGCGCGTCGCCTGGAACATCCGAAGAAGAAGCGGTCTGCGGGTCGAGGATTACCGCCCTACCGATAGCCGACGTCTTCAAGGCGAATTCGAGCTGCGTTTCGCCTTCGTTGAAGATGATGTAAAAGTCGGCGCCGTCTTTGACTACGTGGCGGAGGCGGAGATCCGGGGACGGCGGGTTCATCTGGATATCCGGCTTGGTTAATCGGTCAATCTGTTGAAGCAAGTCGCTGGCGTCTTTGTTCCAGCGGATCACTCGGCTTGCTTTTTCTAATATGTCAAGTGCGGGCTTGGCCTTTGCGGGCGGGTCGATTTCAACTATCAACGCCTTATAGCACATCCCGGCGATGCGAATTCCATCTTCGGTGACTTGGGCATCTTCCCAGAGGTGGCGTACTTCGAGGTAGTTAAAGTCCCGCTGATTCTGGAAGCATACTTTTGCCGCCTCCCAGGGCAGGTAGTCGTTCAGGCCTAGGATTGCTGTCTCGCAGACGTGAGTGCTGTCGGTATTGAGCCAGCAGAGCCGGCGGACCGAGTCTGCAAACGGGCGATACTCGCCCCACCAGGGGCTGTTCGGACCCACGTCGGGCGGCCGCTCGTCGATTCTCGGACCGCGAACGGAGTAGTAGAAAGCGTGGGGGTAGAGCAGGTTGCAGCCTCGGACGATTAGCCAGTGGCTTAGCCATTTCATCTCGGCGAAGGTGAAGTTGTGCCCGTAGGCGCCGCAGTATTCGTTCGAGTTGCGGCGGTGCCCGAGGTGAATCATGGCCGAAGATGCGCACTTCGCTTGGGTTGATTGGGCCCCTTCGAGGGCTGTTTTCTTGCCCGGCTCGATGTACCGCCAGACGATGTCCTGGCCGGGTA
>JAFGTU010000251.1 GCA_016933985.1 Sedimentisphaerales bacterium
CCGCAAAGCGACCGGGTCAAGCAAAGCGTTACAACTTACACCTTAAACAAAGGGAATAATGGTCTTGACAACGGGTAGGGGTTCAGTCTGATTTATCTTGCTCTAAATTCCGTAGCACACATATGGCACACTTTTTGTGCAAAGAGTTGTTGTAATGTTGTCCGGAAATTGTTATGGTTTTGTCGAAAACAGCATCTTGCTGGTTTTCACAAGTGTCTGTTTTTGCAGGGAGTTGTACTGGTTTTGTAGTGTTCTTGTTATGGTTTTGTAAGGATCTGTGTTTTGACCTTGAGGGGGTTCGAATCCCCCTGCCTCCATCCTGCTTCGCTCGACGAAAGTCGAGCTACAGAGGATGTCCGGCGCAGCTTCGGCGAATTGGGGCTTTTTGTGACCTTCATGTGCCAAGGGGAATTGAATAGTGATGGAATAAGCATATGCTCTGCAGAGTGTCTCACAGCCAAAGAAACGATATAGATGCCTGTACGCAGGACAATGGCGAACTACACATATGCCAAGATATAATAAGGGAGGCGGGAATAGAGTTGGAGTTTGAGTCGTTGTTAAGGACCCGAACAGAGAGACAATAATACGATGAATGAATCTCATTGCGACAATGTGGTTAGCTCCTCGAAGACCGATAAGGACGGCATTGGCGACCGAGCCGTATTGTCGCAGACGCCTTTCAAGCTTGACCGTCGTCATCCGGTGGTTTTCTGGGCATCGGGCGATAACCCATACGAGAATACACGGCAAGGGCTTTCACAGATTGATTTATCACCCTCAAAGAACAAACGTGTGTTACTGAAGCCCAATGTCGGTCGATGCGCGCAAGCTGGGACAGGCATTACTACCCATCCCGAGGTTGTAGCTGCTGCGATTGATGCTTTCCGGGAATGCGGGGCTGAAGTTGCCGTCGGCGAGAGCCCGATAACGGGCGTTGCGGCGCTGGACGCATTTGAAACGAGCGGTATCGCTGCGATTGCGAACCCACGCGATTGCCGGTTGATCGATATGGACGTTCGTCGCTATGTTACTGTTGTGATTCCGGATGGTGCTGCAATCAAGTCGCTTAAAGTATGCCGGGAAATTGAGGAATATGATATTGTTGTCTCAATCCCCGTGATGAAAACGCACATGCATACGGGAGTAACGTTATCGGTCAAGAACATGAAGGGGTGTCTGTGGCGACGTTCTAAGGTGGAGCTGCACATGCTGCCACAACTGTCGGGATACGATGATAAGCCTTTGGATATAGCGATTGCCGATATGTCTTCGGTGCTTCGGCCCGATCTATCCATTATTGACGGGACGATCGGAATGGAGGGGCTGGGGCCAAGTGCCGGCAGGGCCAAGGCTTTGGGTGTGGTGCTCGTCGGCGTCGATGCGTTTGCGACGGATTCGGTTGCCTGCGCCATGATGGGCATTTCTGCGGACGATGTGCCGCATTTGCGGCTGGGGGCGGAAAGAGGGTATGGAGTAACAGATCTTGCTTCGGTCGATATACATCCTGGAAACTGGAAGGATGTGCAGGATCCTTTCGCCCTGCCGCCGAAGGAGCTGTCGATAGAATTCTCAGGATTCACCATCCTGGACCGACAGTCGTGCAGTGCGTGCCAATCGACATTGTTGATGTTTCTCAAGAAGTATGGCGAGCAATTGCGCGAGGGCAGATCCGATGATAAGGAGATTACTATCGCCATCGGGAAAGGCCATGAGTACCTGCCTGCAGGTACTTTCTGCGTCGGCAACTGCACGGCCAGACACAAGAGCTGCGGAATATTTCTCTCCGGATGCCCGCCGGTGGCAAGCGAGATACTGTCTATGTTCACTCAGTAACCGGCAGGGGATTGGGAAGGTCGGAATTCGTTCGGCCGGACAGGTGGTGTGTTGGTTTCGGAGGGTGGTGGACAAGTACTTGACAAATCGCATATTCGGCTTATCTTAGTTGGGAAATGGTCTAAAACCATTATTTCATAAGTCGTGCCACTATGAGGCGATGAGACTGCCGTGCCCCTAAGGGGCTCATTATGCCAAGGTTCACAAAACCAAGTATTCCGCGATGCTGTGGGTGATGTGTTATCCGTGAGCAAGGTGGGCGTTTTTTTGACGAGGACAGGTATGGTAAGGATTTTGCAGAGAGTCGGATTCGGGTTGTGTGCGGTGGGGGTATTTGCCGGCTGTGCGATTTTGGCCCCGCACCGGGAAGTCGACATCAACTCGATGAGCAAGACGGTCGCCCGATTCAATCAAGGGGCGGCTCTGTTAGAGCAATACAGTTATGACAAAGCGGCAGAGGCGTTCGAGGAGGTGGTCAAGGCGGCGCCCGACTGGACCGCGGCCAGATTCAATCTGGGGCTTGCATACTTTAACATGCAGGAGAGTAGCAACGCGGAAACATATCTTTCATACGCCGAGAAGACTTTTAAGGCGGTGTTGCAGTCCGACCCCAACCATTTACACGCACGATTCTGCCTGGGGCTTTACTACCAGCATCTCGGGAAGAAGGAAGACGCGCTGGAGTACTTTGAGGCAGTGCGCCGAGCCGACGAGGCCGATCCTTACGTTGCGTATAAATATGCGGAAGTACTTATGAGCCTGGGGCGCGAGGACGAAGGCGTGAAGGTGCTCGAGAGTGTAATCGAGCTGGATCCGGGTTTCGTATCGGCGGTGTATCGGCTTGCGCTGCAGTATCAGCGGATGAGGCAACGTGAAAAGGCGAAGAGTCTTTTCGACCGTTTCAGTGATCTCAAGACTACGGAATTGACGGGCGGCAGCTTCAGCGTGCTGCAGGCATACGGGACCATCGGCAAGTACTTTACGGCGCTCGGTGCGGATGATTTACCATTGAAATGTGTTTATCCCGAAACGCGGCTATTATTTCGGCCGGAAGTGAGGTATTTCGACGAGAAAGTCGACAAGTGGGCATGTCCGGGAGGATCGGTCGGGCTCGCAGGCATTGCGGGCGGCGATGTTGACGGCGACGGCGACATCGATCTCTGCATTAGCTCTGTCGGGGAAGAGGGGAAGACGTCGCTCTGGATTAACGACGGCTCAGGCCGATTTTCAGTCGGTTCGACTTTGGGGGAAAAGGGTATTAGCCCCTGTTTCGGCGACGTCGATAATGACGGGGATCTCGACCTTTGGCTGGGCTGCGCCGGGGGGGATGCCTACTTTGAGAATGACGGAAAAGGGAGCTTCAAGAAGGTCAATGCCGTCGGCAGCGAAGAAGCGGTGACCCTATGTGCGAGGCTGGTGGATTTTGACAGCGACGGCGACCTGGATTTCGCGGCGTTTCGGTTTGCCGGCGGGTCAGTGCCGGGCGAGGGACGATTCGAACCCGCGGTCAGCAGTCTCTATAATAACAACAGGGATGGCACTTATACGGATATAGCCGAGAAGATAGGCCTGAGACTCGAGCAGACAACGGCGGCAGCGGTGGTATATGATGATTTTGACAACGACCGAGACCTGGACTTCGTGATTTTTCCGGCGGACGGCGAGGCGATTTGCTGGGGCAATGATCGAGCCTGGCAATATCACCTTGTCGATGCCGAGATGACGGGGCTGCGAACCAAGAATGTGGTTGGGGCGACATCCGGCGATCCGGATGAAGACGGCGATCGTGATCTTCTTGTCTTCACGGGCGACAGGATTCATCTTTTCTTCAATCAGGGCAGGTTTAGATTCGAAATCGATCAGGGTTTCGCGGATAGCTGGGGGGAACTCGGTGGAACCGGGGGGCAGTTTGTGGATATTGATAATGATGGGGATCTCGATATCGTTATCGCCGACTCGCATCGCGCGGGAGGTAGCCGAGGCCCTGCGGTCCTTATCAACGAGCGACGAGAAGAGCGCTTCATCGATGCGACGAAAATCGACCCGGGAAATCTTCTCGGCGCGATTACGTTCGCCGGAAATGCCAGTTGCATTGCGACGGATTTCACAGGTAACGGGTGCTGCGACATATTGCTGGCCCCGACGGGGGAAAGACCGTTTTTAATTGAGAATGCCACCCCGAACAACCGTTGGATCGAGATAGATCTCGTCGGAACTCGGCCTCAAGACAAGCAATCTCGTTCGAACAATTCGGGCATTGGGGCCCGTGTCGAGATCAAGACCGGCGCGATTTCACAGCAATATGTGGTTGGCACGCCATCAGGTCCGGTTGCGATGCCTCCGTATCGGATTCATGCCGGTTTGGGACGACACAGAAAGATCGATTGGCTGCGCATAATGTGGCCTGATGCGGTTCTTCAGGCGGAGCTGGAATTGGCCGCCGATCAGGTGATTACGATTACGGAGCTGCAGCGTAAGACGTCTTCGTGTCCACATCTTTTTGCGTGGAACGGTTTACATTTTGAGTTTATATCGGACTTTGGCGGCATGGGCGGGCTTGGATATCTGGTGGGGCCCGGCGAATACGCCAAGCCTGATTCGACGGAATACGTGCCTGTTCCAGGCATTGAGCCTCGCGATCACGAGTATGTCTTGCAGGTTGTCGAGCCTATGGAGGAGACCGTTTATTTTGACGAGGCCAAGCTGATTGCCGTTGACCATCCCGTTGGGACGGAGGTTTATGCGAATGAAATGATGGCGGTGAATATCGAGCCGCCGGATTTTGAGCTTTTTTGTTTCAAGGACACTATCGAGGTTGTAAGTGCGGTTGATCATCGGGGAGTTGATGTTACCGGCGAGATAAGTGCGCTTGACCGGCGTTACGCCGGGGCGACCAAGTCGGACCGACGTTTCACGGGGCTGGCCGAAGAGCATTTCGTCCAGCTTGATTTCGGCAATCGGCTCGCGGATGTATCGCCGGATGCAAGGCTTGTTCTGTTTCTTTCCGGGTGGGTTGAGTATGGGTACTCGTCAACAAACTTTGCGGCGAGCCAGGCAGGTTTGCGTTTGCAGGCGCCGAGTATTTCGGTTTTTCGCGAGGGTAAGTGGGTGGAGCTTTATCACGAGGTGGGCTACCCGGCGGGCATCCGGCACGTAATGACTCTCGATGTTACGGGGAAGGTGTTGCCAGGCGACCGCCTCATTCGCATTTCGAGCAATATGGAGGTGTACTGGGACCGGATATTTGCCGCGTCTATTCTAAAGGACATCGGACTCGGTATTCGTGAATTGTCGGCCAAGAGCGCGGACCTTCATTTCCTGGGTTATCCGCGCGAATACTCTCCGGACGGGCGTCATCCTACGCTGTATGATTACGACAGCGTCGATGGCGCAATCGCGTGGAAGATGATGCCGGGAGAGTACACGCGTTACGGCGACGTGACCGAACTTATCGAGGAAGCTGACGACTGTTACGTGATTATGGGGCGCGGCGAAGAACTGACGCTGCGTTTTGCATCCGATTCGTTCGGGCCGATCCCGGATGGGTGCGTTCGGTCATTTATTCTCAAGACCGACAGCTTCTGCAAGGATATGGATCTTTACTCGGCATACGGCGATACCGTCGAGCCGCTTCCGTTTCACTCAATGAGCAACTATCCTTACGGGCCTGATGAGAATTATCCCAACGACTTGAAGCGCCGAGAGTACCGCCAAGAGTATAATACGCGTCGAGTTGGGGAAGGAGATGAGTAAACAGAATTAAGCTGTTCAAGCGTCCGTTTCAAAAGTTGGATCGGCGGGCCGTCCGATAACAGCATCCCTAAAGTCCATAAGGATGGGCTATTTTGTGAACAGAGAGCCTATTTGTCGGATGCAGGGAAGTGAGGGCGGGCGATTGCCGATTTATTAGTGCAGGGTTTATTCCGAGTGCATGAAGCCGGGACGATCTTCCGCGAAATGAACTGGAATCGAGGGCAGGTATAGAATTCGCGGTTAGGATGAATTGGGATGGAAAAGCGTGGGAAAGCTATACGGATTTTGGCCGTTGCGTTGGGTTTATGCGCAGCGACGGCCTTTTTTTTCTCGCTGAAGCTGTTGCTCAACAAGGCGTCTGGGCCACAGGTCCCGCGGGTCCCGGCAGGAACGCCTTACGGGGGGACGGCCAGGGCCGAAGAGGAAGAATCTTCGAGACCGACAGAAGGCCTATCTTCATCGTCAACTGAGGAGTCGGGGCATGTTGAGGAAGGCATTGCGGCGGTGAAGAATGAGGAGTTCAGGGTCGTTGAGAAGCTAATTAGAGATTTTCCAGGCAATGAAAACCCGCTGATTATAATGGGCGAGATGTTTCGTAGCCGTGGCGATGCTGTTGAGGCTACTAAATACTACGAGAGGGCTTTGAAGATAAATCCAAGACGGCCCGAGGCGCACGTTGCTTTGAGTGAATTCTGTATCAAAGAGGCTAATTTCGCCGAAGCGATCACGCACTGGCGCAAAGTGCTGGAGGTTCAGCCGCAGGCTCAGCTTATGAACGGATACATCGGCGAGGCTCTATTGATGTTGAACAAGCCGGCAGAAGCTATCGAGGCGCTCGAAAAGGAGGTCCAGGTTACGCCATACTCCAGCCGCTCGTATTGTCTAATCGGCCAAGCATATCAACAGCTCGAAGAATACGATAAGGCGAGGGAGAACTACGAGGCGTCCGTCAAGATCAATCCGGAGAATTCCGATGCTTACTATGGTCTTATGACTGTTTGCACGAAGCTTGGCGACAGGGACAAGGCTAAGGAGTACTCGGAGTCATTCAGACGGGTAAAGGCGGAAGCGCGTGAAGAGCTGAAGGCCGACAAGGTGAAGTACGATGACATATTTGAGACGCAAAAAAGGTCGGCCTTGACGTACGTTAGAGCAGCACAAATATACCGGCTGAATGGGAATGTGCAAACCGCTGAAGAGCTTCTAAACCAGGCAGCACGGCTTGATCCGGAAAATGTCGCCTGCTTATTGGAGCTGGCATCTCTGTATAGAAAGAACGGTCAGCAGACGAAGGCCCTTGAGATACATGCGAAGATCAGAGGGATGGCAATAGAAGACCTGATCGATTTGCTTGAGTTTGGGGCTCTTTCGGTTGATTTGCAGCAGTTCGAGGATGCGGAGAAAGCCTTCCGGAAAGCGATTGAGCTGGCGCCGCAGAGTCCGAGCGGGTATCAGAAGCTTGCCCTGCTGTATTTGACTATAAAGAAGGAGCTTGCGGAGGCCAAGGGGCTTGCGGAGAAAGCTGTGGCTTTAGAGGAGACGGCGATCAACTATTCGTTATTAAGCAGGGCGTGCATTATGAATGGAGACGGAGCCGGGGCGCTGGAGGCTATTAGAAAGGCTCTTGAGCTGGAGCCTCAGAATAGGGAATACCAGCGTTATTATGATCTTATTCGACGAATGAATTGAGGCAATACAGGTTATGATTGGTCGAGCTTTTGTGTCAAATCGGGGGCGAGCTGCGGTCGTTGTGCCAATGCTGCTATGCGCTTTGGCCTGTGCGCGCACGGATGGGGCCATCGTGCTGAGCAACGTGACTAAAGAAACGGGGGTAACTTTCATACACACCGACGGCAGTGGCGGGCAACGCTACATCGTCGAAACCGTATGTGCCGGATTAGCGCTGTTTGACTACGACAACGACGGCGACGAGGATATATACTTCCTCAACGGCGCCCCTCTGAAGGGGACGAAGGTCAGCAAACCGCCGACGAACGCGCTGTATCGCAATGACGGCAACTTCAAGTTCACCGATGTGACAAAGGAGGCCGGGGTCGGTGATACGGGATTTGCGCTCGGCGTTGCCGCCGCCGATTACGACAACGACGGCGACCTTGATATATATATCAATAACTACGGGCCCAATGTTCTGTACCGCAATAACGGGGATGGGACTTTTTCCGACGTAACAGCAGAGGCAGGGGTGGCGAACGGAGACAAGGTGGGGGCGGCGGCGATGTTTTTGGATATGGATAAGGACGGCGATCTGGACCTGTTCGTCGGGAACTACGTTATCTTTACATACGAAAACCACAGTCCGCAAAGCACAAATGGGATCCCAATGTATGCCGGCCCGATGGATTATCCGTCCAGGCCGAATGACCTGTATCGAAATAACGGAGACGGTACATTTACGAATGTCAGCATCGAGTCTGGAATTGCGGCACACAAGGGGTCGGGAATGGGCGGAGTCTGCGCAGACTATGACAACGACGGCGACACGGATATCCGCATTCTGAACGACGTAGATTCAGATTTTCTTTTTGAAAATGACGGAACGGGCAAGTTTGAAGAGGTAGGCCTGTTATCAGGCCTGGCCTACAACATGCACGGCAAGCCGATGGGAAGCATGGGGGTGGACTGCGGCGACTACGACAACGACGGCTGGCTCGATTTCTTCCAGACTTCCTACAATAAGGAAACGACGCTGCTCTATAAGAACTTAAACGGGAAGCTATTTGAGGATGTTACTCTCGCCACCGGCGCAGGGGAGGGAACGTATCCGCACGTTACCTGGGGCACTGGGCTGGTTGATTTCGACAACGACGGCGATAAAGACATCTTCGTTGCCTGTGGTCACATACAGGACAATATCGAACTTTTCGATAATACCGGCACATACCTCGTGGAGAACATACTCCTGATGAACACCGGCGACGGGAAATTCGTCAATGTGTCAAAGGAAAGCGGCGACGGCATGAAAGTGAAGCTGAGCAGCCGGGGGGCGGTGTTTGACGATCTTGACGGCGACGGGGATATTGATGCGGTGATTCTGAACTCACGCCGGGAACCTACAATTCTAAGAAATGATTCGCAGAACAGCAACCATTGGGTTCGGATTCGTCTTCGCGGGGTGAAAACGAACCGCGATGGCGTGGGGGCGAGAGTAAAAGTTACGGCGGGCGATTTGGCACAGATCGACGAAGTCCACAGCGGGCGCAGCTATCAGAGCCATTACGGGATGTGCCTGCATTTTGGATTAGGCAAGAGAGAGAAGATTGACCGGATCAAAGTGCGTTGGATAGGCGGGGGCGTCGATGTTATTGAGAATGTGGCGGTTGATCAGCGTTTGACTATTACAGAGGGGAAGGGCGTGACGCCGTGACCGATAAGAGAAGACAGGGCTTTTGTCTGTGCAAAGAGAAACAACAGGCGCAATGCCGTACAGGAAAAACAAAGAGTTGAAACGTCCGGATTCGCACCGCTCCGCTCATAGGGGCATCGGAACCTTGCCGACGACGAAATGGATGGCTGTGGCGGCCGCGTTCGTACTCGGATGCGTTGGCATTGTTCTGCATCTGAAACACAGAGACAATAGCGCAGATGACACGATTGCGGACGGCTCAGTTGGCGTCGCTTCAAAGTCGCAGTTATCTGATTCTGCAACAAGGATGACGGAGTCCGAATCTGTGGCGGACCCGGTTGCCACCGATGTAAATGAACAGACCGAATCTTTCAAACAACTCAAGCTCGAATTGGCAGTGAAGCTGCGTGATCGATTCCCCGACAGCAGTGAGGCACTGGTACTTCTGGGAAACGTTTACCGTGACAATGGCGACAGCAGCGAGGCGATTCGATATTGGCAGGAGGCATTGCGGATTGCTTCTCCTCGTCCGGATGTATATGAGGGTATGGGAATGATCGCCTTTGAGAAGGGCGAGTACGGCAAGGCGGCTGATTTCTGGCGAGAATCGTTGAATTTGAATCCGCATGCAGCAGGGCTGCGGACTAATATTGCTCAGGCGCTGATGCCATTGGGTCGATACGATGAAGCCCTGGAGGTACTGAAGGAGCAAATTGAGTTATATCCTACCTCACATACGGCGCATTTTCTGGCCGGTCAGATATTCCTTCAGAAAAAAGACTATGAGCATGCTCGTGAGGAGTATTTGAAGGTTCTGGAGCTGGACTCGGAGCACACGAGCTCTTACTACGGGCTTCTGACGGTCAGTATTCGGCTGGGCGAGAAAGACAAAGTGCAAGAATATAGAGAGAAGTTCAATCGGCTCAAAGCGCTGGATCTGCAGAAAGTGATAGACAATAATAAACTGGTCAACGATTTGGCGGCCGTGCGGCAGAACTACGCGGAGACGGCTTTCAACGCGGCCCAGATTTATGAACAAAATGAACAAGCAGGGGAAGCGATGGTTTTACTTGATAAGGCGGCCCAAGCATCACAGGACAATCCTGAGCTTCTGGTGCGCATCGCGCAGTGGCATTATGCGCGTGGCCGCGTTTCTGAGTCGCTTGCCCTTCACGAGCAGATTGCTCGAGCGTATCCGGGAAATGGCTCTAATTTACTCCTGCTGGGTATTCTGTACGCGCAAACCGGACGTTTCGAAGATGCGAAGAAAGCACTAATTGGGAGTATCGAGCACTCGCCGGAATCAGCAGACGGCTACAGGGAGCTTGCGCGGTTGTACCTGCATACTCGCACAGGCATTGCTCAGGCTAAGGTTCTTGTGGAAAAGGCGGTTTCTCTGTCGCCGGTAGCGCCCAACTATTTCGTATTGAGCCGGGCTTATGACAGTAACGGTGATCGTCAGGGGGCGATTTCAGCACTGTTAAAGGCGATAGAGCTTGATCCGACGAATCAGGAATATCGACGCATATATGACGCCATCACCAGCAAAACGCAATAGCACACAAGGGGCAGTAGTCCGGTTGTTGCCGGGGATTTTGCATATTGTTCTCTTCGCGGTGTATCTGGGGCCGATGAGCACGATCTGCCGGGCTCAAAGAATAATATTGACGGATGTGACGAATCAGACCGGCATTACATTTGTTCATACCGACGGCTCCTTCGGGAAGAGATATATGATGGAGAATGTAACTGCTGGGATAGCGCTGCTTGATTACGACAACGACGGCGACGTGGATATTTATTTTGTTAACGGCGGGATTTTAGAGGGCAACCCTTCCAAAGAAAGACCGGCGAACGCCCTGTATCGAAACGAGGGGGGCTGGAAGTTCACGGATGTTACCGCGGAGGCGGGGGTCGGAGACACCGGTCACGGGCTTGGAGTTGCCGCCGGGGATTATGACAACGACGGCGATTTGGACATATATTTGAATAATCACGGCCCGAATGTTCTGTATCGCAATAACGGAGACGGGACATTCACCGACGTGACGGAGCAGGCCGGGGTGTCGAATGGAAATCGGATGGGGGCTGGGACGTGTTTTCTCGATGCCGACAAGGACGGGGACCTGGATTTGTATGTGTCGAATTACGTAGTCTTTGATTACAAAGCTCATGTTATCAGGACCAGGAAAGGACATCCGTATTACACCGGGCCTCCGAACTACCCGACTACGGTCGATACGATGTTTCGCAATAACGGCGACGGGACATTCAAGGATGTAACTATGGAGTCCGGGATAGGCAGCGCATCAGGATCAGGGATGGGAATGGTGTGTGCGGACTACGATAACGACGGCGACACGGACATTTTCGTGGCCAACGACGTGGGGCCGAATTTTCTGTGGCAAAACGATGGGACGGGGAAGTTCGAGGAGATCGGGTTGATCAGCGGATTTGCTTACGACCTGCATGGAGAAGAATACGGGAGCATGGGGCCTGACTGCGGGGACTACGACAACGACGGCCTGCTGGATATTTATTTGACGTCGTATGCGAAACAATTGGCCACTCTATATCGAAATCTGGGCGATGGGTCTTTCGAGGACGTTACGCAAACGACCGGAGCAGGCGCGGGCACTTTTCGGGATGTGACGTGGGGCAACGGGTTCGTGGATTTTGATAACGATGGTGATCGGGACATTTTTATTGCGGCGGGGCATCTACAGGATAATGTTGAGCTTTGGGACGATACGGGCCGGTATATGGCGCCAAATATACTCTTGATGAATACAGGGGACGGCAAGTTCGTGAATATCAGCGAGGATGCCGGTTCGGGGATGAAAGTCGTACTAAGCAGCCGAGGGGCTGGGTTTGACGACCTTGACAACGACGGCGACGTGGATGTGGCGATTTTGAATTCGCGAAGGGAGCCGACCATCTTGAGAAATGATTCGCCTTCGCAGGGGCACTGGCTCGGCGTTAGCCTGCGGGGAATTAAGACGAATCGTGACGGCGTTGGGGCGCACGTCAAGGTCTGCGCGGGCGATTTGAGTCTTATCGACGAGGTGCACAGCGGCCGCTCGTACCAGAGCCATTTCGGGATGCGGCTTCACTTCGGATTAGGCCAGAGAAAGAAAATTGATCGCATCGAACTTAGCTGGATAGGCGGGGGCGTTGATGTTATCGAGAACGTTGAGGCGGATCAGTACATTACCATAACTGAAGGCAGCTCGACTATTCAGAGGCATTGAACGACTGTGCGGCGTTGTCTGTTGCCCCAAGCGGCCTTAGCCGCCCGGCATCTATCGTGCCGAGAGGAACGGCCCTTGAGTTACTTCCTCTCGAATCCCAGAGTATGTCTCCTGCAACTCCTCGCCACTCGGTTAGCTGCTTGACGGCATCGCGTATGGCGGTGCGATCCAGGCTGGCTTTGCGTATGGCGGCGACCATAAGGTTGACGGCGTCATAAGCGTGTGCGGCAAGATAATCGGGGCGATTGCCGAATCGGGCGGCGAATGTTCGTTCAAAATCCTCCGAGCCCTCGCCGGGCAGATAGAGCAGGGGGAAAATTGTTCCCTCTGCGTTCTTGCCGGCTTCTTGTGCGAAGCGGCTTTGGCCCATACCCGGTCCGCCGAAGATTGGACCCTGCAGACCTCTTTTTCGCATGATGGATGTCAGGCGGGCGCTTTGTAGTGAGTCGGCGATCAAGACCACGGCTTCGGGCTGAACGTTTACTACTTTCTCTGCGAGATCGGCAAGGTTGCTTTCGTCGGGCTTAAACTGGAAATGGAAAGCCGGCGCGATCTGTCTGCGACGCAACGACTTGGAGAGTTCGACGGCGAAAAGCTGGGAATCGTGGTCAACGGCGGATACAAGCACAAAGGGCTTACGCCCGACGCACCCGGCGATTGACGCGGCAAGAGGGGGCGCCTGGAGGCTGTCCGGAGGCAGGCAGGAGAACATCCACGGCACATTGGCAAGGTTTGCCGTTCTGTCTGCACTTGCGGGGCTGAGCAAGGTCAGGCGAGCCTTTGCGACGACCTGCTCAGCCAAGTGTGTGGATGGTCCGTCGATTCCACCGATGATAGCCCGGACTTTGTCGAGATAAACCATGCGGACTATCTGCTTGACGCCCGATCCCCAGGGGTCGTTTGACCAGCCTGGAACAAGCCTGAACGGCAGGCCCTTGTATCCGCCCGCCAGGTTGGCCTGCTCAATTGCCAAGGTTGCGGCGCGCCACATATCGATGCCCTGGGGCGCGCACGGATCTGTTGGCCCGAAATACCCAATCGGCACTTCGTTAATATCACCGGGCTCGTCAAGACAAAGGATCCTGTCGGGAGCAGGCTGTGGCTTTTCGCTGCGGAGCATTTGCTCGCAGGCACTTTGACAATGGCCGGTGGTCTCGGCGTACGTCGGTACGGTGAGGCCCAAAAACACGCAGTGGACAGCAAGAATTCTGAGCATGTCCATTCATTCTCTTTCTGTGCGGTCAAGGCAACTGAGCGGCCAAAGTCGGCCTGCTTACCCTGTCGCGCGGCGGGATGTAGCCTTGCGGCACCTTGAGGTCTTCTCTGGAATAGAATTTCCACTTGCCCTTCTGCCTTTTGGCGAGGTAGACATCGCCGACATCATCGAGAGCGGCGCTGAGCACTATGTCACCGGTGGCGCCGTCCCAGGGCTTGCTTCGGTAGGCGAGGACGTCGCGTATTTTTGCTCTGTTGAGGCCCGCTGCTTGTATCGCCCAGATCAGCATATTCATCCCGTCGTAGGCGTGCGCCGCATAAGTCTCAGGCTGCTCTCCGAAGCGCTGCTCGAAATCCTGACGGAATTGTTTCAAAGGAGCGGTCTGTCCGGTCGGATCCCAGGGATACGTGCAGATAACGCCTTCGGCGTTATCGCCGGCAATCTCAATAAACTCATCGGAGAGGCAGCGATCACAGGCGAAGTAGGACTGGTCCATGCCCATTCGCCGCATTTGATTGAGGATCAGCGCCCCTTCCTGTGCATCTCCCCAGTGAACGATGGCTTCGAGGTTTTCCGCTTTGAGACGTTCAAGCTGCAAAGAGAAGTCGTTTGTACCCAAGGGATAAGCCATTTCGAGGATGATGGGATTTCCGAGCCGGCGGCTTCCGTCGTTTATCTCTCGTACCCCGAATCGCCCGTATCGGTTGCTGGCGCGTATAATCCCGACGCGTTTGAGCCCGAGCTTTCTGTACATGTAGTCCACCAGAAGATAGCTCTGCTGACGGTCGTCGCTGATGCAGCGAAATACCCAGGGGATATTCGTTTCGATGAACGTTGGGTCGGTGTCACCGGAGTTCATCATAGCGACTTCGGCCTTTAGCGCCACACGGATTGCAATATGACTGTTGGCGCCGTCGATAGTGCCGAGAATAGCCCAGACGTTGTCCTTGTATGCCATTTTGATAATCTCATTGCCGGATGCGCCCCAAAGCCCGTTATCGTTGCTGATGGCGAGCTCAAAGGGAATACTCCTCTTGAGATACCCTCCGGCGGCGTTGGCCTGCTCGATAGCGAGGCGAGCACCTTGAAGCATCTTGATGCCGAGCACTTCTTCATGGCTCTTGCCGCCGGTTGCCACCGAGACGGTGGACATAATTGGTCCGATGAAGCCGATTTTGACCGTATTGACATCTTCCGGCTCCGGTATTGCCCGCCCGGGGCCGGTATATTCCATCTGCAGGAGAAAATGCTCCTTATACGGCTTGACATGCCCGAAAGGCTCGACATCTTCTGCTGTTTTGGCGTAGTTATAGTCCTTCCGCAGACCGAGGTCCGGGACCTCGTAGGCGCCGGCCGAATTGATCTTCTCCAGAACCTGACGCGTCTCCGCGTCAATCTCTGTAGTCTGTTCGGAAAGGCTTGCTTGTTTCCTGCTGGCGCAGGAAGAGACTAATATACCGAAAACGATTAGTGAAAAGAACATGCACCGCTTCATAATCAACCTCACTCTTTCATAACCCTTATCCGGACCGTTTAGGCGGTTCTTGTGTTTCGTGGCCGTCGGATTTTGCGGCTTTGGCCTCACGGCCGGTGGCCGCATGTCTTGCTCGGCTCTTCAGGCCTTTATAATAACCGATTCCAGCCGCATTTGCAAGCCCTTTTGACGTTCCCACCCAGACATCATTACCGTCGAATTCCGTCCAGAGGGCGTAATTATGGGGGATTGCCCTTGGCATATCGACGATTTCAAGGACTTTTTTGCCTTGCGAAACGACTGCTTTGCCCCGGTGGGTGTTGGGATCCATAGTATATGTTACCCAGGTATCGGACGAAAAATCGGCCAGGACGCTTATGCCCTTATCGGTGGCAAACCAGGCTTCCGTCGCGCTGCGGGCCTTTACGGCGTTGCCGAAATCACTTGGCAATCCCGTTTCGTGGGCGTAGAAACCCCGCCAGTGCCTACCGTCATACCGGCACATGCCGAAATACGATGACACCCAGAGCACATCTTCGACGAAGCTTACGCCGGTTGTAATGACATGAACTATTCCGTCGTCGCGATAGAGATCGATCTCCATTTCGCCGTCGGGGTCGAGATAGTCCTTCCAGGATTCTGTGGCGACGTCGAACTCGAGGACGCCGCTGCCCCAGATGCCGAGATAGACCTTTCCGTCGTTGTAGGAGACGCCGTAGTTCCAGATTTCCTCCATCGGGGCATTTTTTTCCGTATATATAGTCCATTCGCCGGTGACGGTATTGTATCTGCTTGCACCGGCGGTTGTTGCGGCCCAGACATTGTCGTTTTCGATGGCGACGCCATAGACCACGTCGTTGACCAGTCCGCTATTAAGCTGGTGCCAGTGATCGAATCTTCCGCCGGTGAAGCGCGCCAGGCCTCCTCCGAAGAGTCCTAACCACAGCTCTCCGGTTTTGGCGTTGACGTCGAGTGCGGAGACTACGCGCCAAGGCAGGCCGTCTTTTTCCTGCCAGCTCCTAATCTTACCGGTCGTTTTGTCGATACATGCCAGGCCGTTTTCGGTGCCCACCCAGACCCTCTGGCTGTCAGCCTTGACGGCGAAGATGTGGTCGTTTGGCAGGCCGTCTTCGGTCGTGAAGTGCCTCCATTCGGTATAGACGTAAGGAAGCTTCTGTGCCGCGGGGGCGGGAACAGATAAAAGCGCAGGCGAAGCGCCCGTCGAATCCCCGGCTCGACAAAACGACGAAAGCGACAGCAGTATTAAGATTATTACGTTACTCGTTAGATGCTTCATAAGTAATTCCTTTCCCTCGCGCCCGGACGGCTACAGTGTCTTGATGTATTCGATCAGGTCGTTGAGCTGGTCTTTGGTCATATCGTTGGTAACGCCATGCTGGTCGTCGGGATTATATCTCGTCCAGATTTCTTCAAGTGTCTGGGCGATCCCATTATGGAGATATGGAGCGGAGTCGTAGATATTGTTAAGATGCGGCGTATCAAATTCGGATTCTTCGTCAAGCCAGAGCTTGGTCCCGATATTATGGCGAAGCCGGTCGGTATAAAGAGGCGGGAAGTGGCAGGTGACGCACCTGTTGCCTTTCTCAATAATTCGTCCGTCGTTGGCGGTTGTCCTCTCAAACATTTTTTTCCCGCGGCGTTGTGCCTCTGTCAACTCCGCGCCCAAGGGGCGGTAGCGATTCGGGGGGCGTGGAATAGTGCAGATGTAATTATCCAGAGCGGCAAGCTCCTCGGGCGTAAACGGCTGAATCCGGCTGAAAAAAACAGCCAGGCGAGGCCCACACTGTCGCTGAAGGCTCGGATTGGTGCCCTCCCACTTGAAGGGAGCAGTGTCGAGTATGCCCCTTAGCGTCCGGTTATCAACAGGACTAAAGCCGATCCCATCGGGTTGAATATCGTAAGTCAAACCATCGATGTGGCCGTCCGGGTGGCACGAGTGACATGAGAACTGACGGTTATACGTGTCATCACCACTGTGAAAAAGGAGTTCGCCGTAGCGCACATTGGTGATGGTCTTTGAACCTTCGAGGTCGATCGTTGCAATGGCTTCAAGGGCATTGAGATCGATTACGGTCAATGAGTCATCAAGGGCATTGGCGACAAAGGCCGTCTTTCCGTCGGGCGTAATCAGTACGCCTCTTGGGCTGTTCTTAGTAGGTATATGGGTAATGACGAATTCCGTCGGTTTTCCGAGGTGGTTCGGAAGCACGTTCAGCCTCTCCTCTTCGGAGGCTGCCTGGAGTATTGAGAGGAGCTTGGGGATATCCACGACGGCTACGCGATCCGAGCCTGAGCTTGTCACCAGGGCCAGGCGTCCGTCGGGCGTGATGGCGACGTCCGCGGGGTCGGGGAAACACATATTCGGCTCGTCGAGCAGCACTTGATCGACGCGTCCATCCCTCCAGACAATCGCCAAACCGTTGGTAATTGTCCAGCCCTGAAGCAGCCGCGTCATGGGAACAAGGTTCTTGGTGCGGTTGAGCGTGACCAGCGCGAAATCTCCGCTCGGATGCCAGTCCACGCCTTGCAGCAGATTTGCGGCGCGCACGACAAAGCGGCTGTCAACTGCCGTCCGCTCTGCGTCAATGACCGTAATCTCCGACATCGAGGGCGTGCGAAACTCAACAAACCGTGAGAGGTTGTTGGTGACGTAAATCAGCGAATTGTCGGGGGAGCGCGAAAGGGACCAGGGGCTGCGGCTTGCACTGAGGCGTTTGATCTCCTTGAGCGTAGTCGTATCAATAACTGAAATACTGTCGGCGGAGGTATTAAGGACGTACAATCGCCTGCCGGAGGCGTCCGTAAGAACGCCATGAGGCTCGTCACCCACGGGGATGGTCTGAACGACTTTTCGGGAGGGGACATCGATGACTGAGACGCTGTCATCAAGACGATTGCTCACGTACGCCGTAGCGCCGTCGGGGCTGAAGGTTACATCCGTCGGGTGATGACCGGCCTGTATTTCGGCGATTATCCGCCGATTCCGAACATCAACAACAATGACCGTATGAGACGCCTCACAAGCAACATAGAGTTCTTCGGCGTTGGGACTTAGAGCCATGTTGAGTGGCGTTTTGTACAGCGGCGCTTCGGCTGCCTTGGCCGGTGTGGTAGGATGAGAAATTGTCGCGAGCGCCTTGTCGAAATCAAAGGTCTTGCCATGAGCATTCTCATGACACTGCAGACAGGTCTGCCGGGTAACCTGCCTGAGTCCGGAGGCCTCAGCCGCCCGCGGATCGGTCATAATCGCTTGCGGGATATAGTTGCTTCCGGCTCCGTGGCAGGCTTCGCAGCCGACTCCTTCGTAGGGAGAGTAGGAATCAAGAGCGCCGCCGGCGGGGTTGGTGAAGACTGTAGTGTGGCACTTCAGACAGGCCTCACTGGCCTGCGGGCTGGTCTTGACGCCTTGCTTTTTGGCAATCTCATAAGCCTCGGGCGTAGTCAGCGCAGCATAGGCGACGGCATGCCTGCTCATGCGCCACTTGCTGAACTGATAGCCGAATTCAGGCCCTCTGTGACAGGCGGAACAGACATATACCCCAACATATTGAGGCTTGCCGCTCTTTGCCGCCGAGTCGGGTATCGGCGGCATCGTCTCATGGGAGCCGCTCCCGGCAGTTGGGTGAGCGATGTCGCGCCACGCCTTTTCCATATCGAGCATGGGCAATTTGTGCACCGCGACGTGGGAGCCTTTAACCTGGTGACAGCCGAGGCAATCGGGCATTTTAGGGATCATAAGCCCGGCCTTGACGGCCGCATCACGGTCGGTCATAACGGCAGCGTCCATATACTCGCTGCCCGGGCCGTGACATTTCTCGCACTGAACGCCGTCTTCAACGTGAAACGTGCTATCTTTTTCCCAGTCTTCGGCGTGTGCTCCGGTTGCATGGCATCCGAGGCACATCGGCGCTTCCTGTGGTTCCCGGGGAATTCCGCTTAGATCGGCAATTTTCCTGGCTTCCGGGTTTGCCAGTACAGCGTAGGCGCCGGCGTGTTTTGAAGCCAGCCATTTGCTGAACTGGTGGCCCATATTCTCAGTCTGATGGCAGGTGGCGCATACCCTTGCGCCAACATAGACGTGATGCTTATCCGCGCCTTCGTGCGCCAAAGAGACGGATATGCAAAACGTAATGCTGAATGAAATAGAAATAATACATTTCATTTGTATCACTGCTCCGTTGTATTAGGTTGCTGTATTACGGTAAGCAACTGATTTGCCTCAACATCTGCAAGTTTGGTTATTTGACCGTTTGGCCAGCGAATCTCGATTTCATCGACTTTCGGGGCGTTGCCAAGACCAAAATGGCGTCTTGGGTCGGCCTGGGAGAGGTAGCCGGCAACGGGAATCAGGTCTTGAATTTGGAGCAACGAACCGGTCTTGACGGTGATACGTGCGCCGATAGCATCGGTCTTGCCGCCGGCGAGCTTGGCCTCGACCATTAGCCAGTTATTGCTGTTCCCTCCGTCGTTGCGGAGGAGCTTAGGGATATCGTTGAGGTTTATGATGAGCAGGTCCAGGTCGCCGTCGTTGTCGTAATCGCCGAAAGTTGAGCCTCGGCCAACGTGCTTTTCCTTGAAGTATGGTCCTGAGACTGCTGCTACGTCAATGAAGTTGCCTTTGCCGTCGTTTCGCATCAGGACGTCTTCCTCGGTGTATTCGTGATGGGCGTTGCCGTTGGAGACGAAGACGTCGAGGTAGCCGTCGCAATCGTAATCGAAGAGCAGCCCTCCCCAGCCTGTGTATTGGCCGCAGACAAC
>JAFGTU010000252.1 GCA_016933985.1 Sedimentisphaerales bacterium
AAGACGGCGCTGTTCGATATGTCGGAGGGCGGGGCTTATGTGCATAATCTGTTTGCGGGGCGCGTGGTGCATCGGCCTGAGCTGGGGAGGGAGACGCCCTATCATAAGGCTCACTCGGTCGAGGTTGCTGGGCTGAGCAAGATAAAGGGGGGCGACGATCGGTTCTATAATAATATCATCGTGAATTACGACGGGCTGGCGACGTATGACAATGCGGCTCAGGCGATGGGAATGGCGGGGAATGTTTTCGTTAAGGGGGCGAAGGCGTCGAAACATGATAAGGAGCCGGTTGTGCGAGCGGAGTTCGATCCAGGGATTCAATTGGTTGAAGAGAAGGACGGGGTTTATCTTCGTGTGACGCTGGAGAAGGCGTGGACGGAAGATGAGACTCGCGGGATTGTTACAAGCGAGATGCTGGGGCGAGCGGTGGTGGCGGAACTGCCCTACCGACAGCCCGATGGTTCGCTCTATCGGATCGAGGCGGATTACTTCGGTAGTAAGAGGGATGTTAAGAATCCATTCCCCGGGCCGTTTGAGGTTACTGAGGGAGGCAGGCTTGTATTGAAAATCTGGCCTGTCAACTAAGAGCACCTAAGCGGCTTTTGCTATTATGAAGAGGTACGCCAGGTAAGCGAGGTAGGAGCAGAAGAGGATTGCACCGCTGAGGCGGCTTACTATGCGTCTGCCGAGAATAATCGCCAGAGTGAAGGCGACGCTGACGAGAATCATGATCCAGAAATCGACTCCGCCTGCGAAGCGATTGCTGACGTCGAATGGGCTAACTACACCGGCTGCTCCGACTACGAGAAGAGCATTGAATATGTTGGAGCCGACGAGGTTGCCGACGGAGATGTCGTGGTGACCTTTGAGGGCGGCGACGACGCAGGTGACGAGTTCGGGCAGTGATGTGCCGAAAGCAATGATTGTCAGGCCGATGACGGCTTCGCTGAGGCCTGCGCGACGGCCGATGAAAACGGCTCCTTCGACGGTCATTTTAGCACCAGCCGCGAGACCGACAAGGCCTATTAGAATCAAGATCAGGCATGCGAGCATGCTGTGTGTTTTGGGTTTGGCTGCTTCAACAGCTTCCAACTGAGACCTGGAGGCCCCCTGCTTGCTTGCACTATAGGCTGTTAGCGCTATAAGTCCTGTGAATACAGCCAGTAGTACAATTGCGTTCGATCTTGAGAGGCGGCCTGTAATAAGCAAAGGCAAGAGTAAGAGCTCGGCGGCAAACATTACGGGGATTTCCCGCTGGAGGGTCAGCTTGCGGACCTGGAGCGGATTTATCATGGCGATGAGGCCACCCACGAGGGCGAGGTTTGCGATGTTGGAGCCGTAGACATTGCCGATTGCAAGGTCGCCCCCTGCTTCTTTGAGAACTGCGGCGATGCTGGCGGCGGCTTCGGGGGCGGAAGTACCCATTGCAACGACGGTAAGGCCAACGATGAGTGGGCTGATACCGAGACGCTCGGCCAGGCCGACCGCTCCTGCGACGAGGAGCTCGGCGCATTTCCAGAGTATTAGAAGACCAAGGGCAAGGAGAATAACAGCCAATATCATGTTCATTTCAAACGGCACTTACTTTGCCCCAGATAACTGTCACTTAAATGTGCTAAAACAATACGGTTGGATTATACCAATCGCATTTAGTCTATCGAAGGAAAATAGCTCGCAGATTGGAACTAATTAACTGTCCGCAGGTACAAATATATTTTATTCACGAACCGGCTTTTAGATTTTACCCACGATGAGAGTGCCGTTATGACCGCCAAATCCAAGCGAATTGCTTAATGCTGCTTTGATTTCCGCTTTTCTTGCTTTGTGCGGGACATAATCTATCTTGAGGTCGCATTTTTCGTCCTGGTTGTCAAGATTGATTGTAGGGGGCACTATAGACTCGCAAATCGTTTTTACGCAGACGATCAATTCGATTGCTCCAGTGGCTCCGAGAGAGTGGCCCAGGCAACTCTTTGTAGAGCTTACGAGCAGGTTGTACGTTTGATCGCCAAAGACTGATTTGATAGCTGCGCTTTCAGCCAGGTCGTTCAGTTGGGTGCCTGTGCCGTGGGCGTTGATGTAATCGATCTGGGTTTTATCAATACCGGCGTCGGCGATAGCCAGTTCCATTGCCTTGGCGGCGCCAGCACCATCGTCCAGAGGAGCGGTGATGTGGTTACCATCATCTGTAGCGCCGTAGCCGAGGAGTTCGGCATAGATTTTTGCGCCGCGTTTTTTGGCGTGCGATTCAGACTCGAGTACGAGGATACCGGCTCCTTCGGCCAGTACGAATCCATCCCTGTCCTTATCGAATGGTCTGGAAGCGGCTTGGGGATCATCGTTTCTCGTGCTGAGTGATTTGGCGGCACAGAATGAAGCGAGGCCTATTGTTGTAAGGGCCGCTTCGGCGCCACCTGTGACCATGACGTCACATCTGCCGCTTATTATGTTATGATAGGCTTCGCCTATTGCGTGTGTGCCTGAAGCGCAGGCACTGCATACGCAGAAATTTGGCCCGCGCAGGCCGTACTTAATTGCGATATTTCCACAAGCTGCGTTCGCCATTAAACGGGGTACACAGAATGGAGAGACCTTGCTTGGGGACTTGGTCAGCAGACGGAGGTGCTGGTCTTCGATTTCCTTGATGCCACCGATGCCCGTGCCTACGACGGAACCCAGGCGATAAGGATCTTCCTGCGAGAAGTCGATACCACTGTCTTCAATTGCCTGGCTCGCTGCGGCGATTGCCAGTTGGGTGAAGCGGTCCATTCTTTTGCTTTCACGGCGGTCAACATACTTCTCGATATCGAAGTCTTTGATCTCACCGCCGAAATGGACGGGGTAATCGGTTGTGTCAAAGGATTCGATTGTGGAGACACCACTTTTACCTTCACACAACGCAGTGAATAACTCCGTTGGGGATTCTGCGAGGGCAGTAACACAGCCCAGGCCTGTAATAACAACTCGTTCTTTTCTCATTAAACCGGCTTGCTATTCTTTGCTTTTGGACTGTGCAACACTAACGATATAGTCGACGGCGGCGCCAACTGTCTGAATCTTCTCGGCTTCTTCGTCCGG
>JAFGTU010000253.1 GCA_016933985.1 Sedimentisphaerales bacterium
CTCACTAATAGAATTATACACAACTTATCACCTTATACGCTGGTCTCAAATCCGGGGAGTATCATAGGTTTTCGGGCGGGGATGCAAGAGGAAATTCCAGATTTCAGATTTCAGATTTGAGATTCAATGGAGCGGAGGGGATTTTACGTTGTTTTTACGGTGTGTGGGAGAGTTTCCTGTCGCGTGGTTTTTACAGGCTATTTACAGAACGGCGGGGCGTTTTAGCGTTATATTATATGTAAGAGCATAAGTGCGTAAGGCGTAAGAGCACAAGGCATAAAACATGGATAAGCCGGGAGCGTGAGCGACCGGATAAGCTGTGAAGAAAACAGGCGACAGAAGACACAAGATGCAAGATATAAGACTCAAGACCGTTATTACACTGAAGGAGATTTGAAATGGGTCGTTCTATTAGAAAGATGATTGGTTGTTTGGGCGTTTTGTTTTTGTTTATGGCGGGGCCGGCCTGGACGGCGATGGAGCATATCGGCGTGCGGCCTTTGGCGTCGAATGTTATTGTCCCTCAGAGCAGGCGGATTGCCTTTGCCCCGGACCGGCGCGGGGCGATCGAGATCACCGACGTTGAGGTGCTCATCGATATCTTAGAGAGCACGGCCACCACTACGATTGAGATTCGATTGCAGAATACGAGCAATCGCCGTCAGGAGGCCGAGCTGATTGTCCCCGTGCCCGACGGCGCGATAGTGCGCGGGTTTGCCTACGACGGGCCAGGGGGGATGATAACGGCTGAGGTGCTGGCAAAAGAGGAGGCCAGGAGGATATATCAGCAGTTGGTCTCTAAGATTCGGGACCCGGCCTTGGTCGAATTCATCGGCTACAACCTGATTCGATCCAGCGTATTCCCCGTAGAGGCGAACGGCAAGCAGAAGGTGCGCCTGACATACGAGCATTTGTTGGAGATCGACGGCAACCGGATCGATTACGTTCTGCCGAGGACGGAGGCTCTGGAGTACGCCGTGCCCTGGAAGATCAAGGCCAATATCAAGGCCAAGCGACCTATATCGACGGTCTATTCGGCCAGCCACAAGCTCGAAATCGAGCGAGAAAACGACAAAGAGATGACCGTCAAGATCGCCCTCGACGCCGAGAGAGATCCCGGCGCATTTCGCCTGTCGTACCTGGTCCAGGAGGATGGCGTCACGGCCTCGATGTTTGCGTATCCGGAGAAGCAGGTCGGCGGCGGGTACTTTCTCCTGCTTGCGGGTTTGCCCCCTATGGGGCAGGCCGCAGAGGGATTGAAACACGTCGATACGCCCGCAATCAAGAGGGAGGTGACGCTCGTTATCGACCGCTCCGGCAGTATGCGGAATGAAAAGATCGAGCAGGTCAAGGAGGCTGCGCTGCAGATTATTGCGGGCCTTGGCAACGGCGAGGCTTTCAACATCATTATTTACAACAACACCGTCCAGCAATTCTCGCCCACGCCTGTTGTTAAGGATAAAGAGACGGTCGATGCCGCTGCAGCATATATCGAGGGCATTACGGCATCCGGCGGAACCAATATCTACGACGCACTTAAAACCGCATTGGAGCAGGAGCCTGCGGAGGGGATGCTGCCGATAGTTCTGTTCCTTACGGACGGATTACCGACGGTGGGCAATACATCCGAGGTTGCGATTCGCGAGTTAGTGATGAAGTCGAATCCGCACAAGCGCCGCGTGTTCACCTTCGGGGTCGGCGTCGATGTCAATGCCCCGCTTTTGGAGAAAATAGCGGACGAGTCGCGGGCCAGGGCCGAGTTCGTCCTGCCGAAGGAGGACGTCGAGGTCAAGGTAGGCAAGGTGTTCAAGCGGCTGACCGGGCCTATTCTTGCCGATGCGAAGCTGGAAGTGCTCAGGGAAAACGGCGAGCCTGCGTTGGGCCGAACGCGCGATATCATGCCCCAAACCCTGCCCGACCTCTTCGAGGGCGACCAGCTTGTCCTATTGGGCCAGTACGTCGGTGAAGAGCCGGTGACATTCCGAATCAAAGGAAACTATATGGGCAAGGAGCGCAAGTTCAAATTCACCTTCACATTCGACAAGGCCGACAAGCGAAACGGGTTCGTCTCGCGCCTGTGGGCGGGGCGCAAGATTGCGGAGCTGATCGACGCGGTCCGGCAGATGGGGGCCGATGCGGCCGTTTCGAAGGACGACCCCAAGGTCAAGGAGCTTGTCGATGAGATCGTCCGGCTCTCGACGGAGTTCGGCATATTGACAGAGTACACCGCTTTCTTAGCCAGAGAAGGAACCGATTTGGGCGACAGGCGCAGGGTGCTCGATGAGGCCGAGGTGATGCTCGAGAGCAGGGCGATGCGATCGCGGTCCGGCTACGGGGCCGTCAATCAAAGCTTCAACATGGCGCGTGGAAAGAGCGCGGGGACTTTGAACCTGCGAAACGAGTTTTACAACGAGCAAATGGATCGAGTGTCGATTGCTTCGGTTCAGCAGATTAACGACCGGGCTTATTACAACAGGTTCGGCCGGTGGGTCGATAGCGGCCTGGTCGAGAAGGAATCGCAGATCAAGCCGACGAGGATCATCGAGTTCGGGACGGATGAGTTCATCGAATTAGCCGAGAAACTCGCCAAAGAAAATCGCCAGGGCAGTATCGCGCTTCGCGGCGACATACTCCTGATGGTCGATGGCAAGCCGGTCCTTGTCAAAAATTCAGACACGGATTGACACCGATTTACACAGGTTTCTTTGGAGAGCCACTAAGGCGCCAAGGCACGAAGAGAAGTCACATCCAAAAGAAAGGGACAAGAAAATGAGAAGTGCAATGTTGACAATTAGTTTGGTGGGAATCGTTTTCGGATTGTTTGCGGTTGGGGCTGCTTCGGCGGATGAGAGGGTTTCGGTCACGCGCGTGCGCGAAGTAAGCGTCCCCCCGATCGTATATGACCCGGCTGTTAAGAGACCTCTGGTCCAGATGGCGATACTGCTCGATACCAGCGGCAGCATGTCCGGGTTGATCGACCAGGCTCGGGCGGAGCTGTGGGCGATTGTCAATGAGTTCATATTCGCCAAGAGAGGCGGTGTGGCCCCGGAGGTTCAGGTCGCGCTCTACGAATACGGGAAGATGTCGCTGCCTCCGGAGGGAGGATACATCCGGCGGATCGTGCCTTTGACCACCGATTTGGACAAGATTTCCGAAGAGCTATTCGCCCTGAAGACCAACGGCGGGGATGAGTACTGCGGGTGGGTGATAAAGGAGGCGACGGCCAAGCTCGAATGGAGCACTTCGGGCGACGATTTGAAGGTGATTTTCATTGCGGGCAACGAGCCGTTTACGCAAGGGCCGGTGGACTACAAGGAATCGTGCAAGGCCGCGATAGGCAAGAACATCATAGTCAATACGATTCACTGCGGCTCCGAAAGCGAGGGGCTCAACGGGAAATGGAAAGACGGGGCGTTGCTGGCCGACGGCAGGTATCTTAATATCGACCAGAACAGACAGATAGTCCATATCGCGGCACCACAGGATAAGAAGATTAGCGAACTGAGCATCAGGCTCAACGAAACGTATATCGCCTACGGCGTTGCCGGCAGCAACAATTACGCCAGGCAGAGCGCCCAGGACAGAAACGCAGCGAACCTTTCTCCCGAGGCCTCGATCCAAAGGAGCGTCGCCAAGTCCTCGGCCAATTATAGAAATGAATACTGGGACCTCGTCGATGCATACGCGGAAGATAACGGCAAGCTCATTGAACTGAAGGAAGAGGAACTGCCCGAGAATATGCGCAAGATGAGCGATAAGGAAAAGAAGGAGTATGTCGAGGCCAAGGCCAAGGAACGCGCGGAGATACAAAAGAAGATCCAAGGCCTCAACGAGCAGCGCAAGAAGTACGTCGCGGCGGAGATGAAGAAGCAGGAGGCCGCCGGCGAAAAGACTTTAGGCTCAGCGGTAATCCAGGCGGTCCGAGAGCAGGCCAAGACAAAGAAATTCAAATTCGAGCAGCCAAAAGAACCGAAGAACGAGGCAAAGAATGATGCACCGGCGGCAGAGCCGGGCTCCTGACGGAAGTTGACTCTATTGGCTGCTGTCATTCAGCCAGTTGCTGCTGAACCGGGCCAGGTCCAGGCCGTTGATGGAATCATCAGGCGGCGTGCTAATGTCGCAGTCGGGATTCCAATTGTGGCTGTCGCCCGTAGCGGACCATGAGTCGGCCAGTATGCAAAAATCCAGCATGTCCACTATGCCGTTTTCGTCAAGGTCCGCGAGGTCATAACCTCGCAGCGGCCTGAAGTTCTGTTTGTACCTGAAGCCGAATTCGGTGGTACCCCACTGGTTCGGCGAGCCAAATGTGCTCAAGGAGCTGCCATCATTGTAATACGCTGACAGCGGTGTAATCCAGTGGGCGGGGTTTGCTTGCAGCCGGAATATTTCCCTGCTGTTGATTCCGCCCGGCGGACTGACTCCCTCGCCGGCGGGACCGTATCTGATGCTGTCGTTGGCATCCCTTATTATGAGTTGCCAATCGTCATTGGTGACGGGGAAGCCGTTGTTGCTGATATATGTCCCGGCGGCGTGCGTATCGGCCTGGACATTTATCCACCAGTCGCCTGCGTTCGGGTCGAAGCTGACATTATCGGGGACATCCTCTGCCACCGTGATGATCGTTCCGCTGCGCAAATCGCTCCACAAGGGATGGGCGGTCAAATCGAGAGTCTCATTGTGCATGCCTTCCATCCAGATTTCAAGCTTCCAGCGGCGCATGTCGAGGTGGTCGGTGATGACAACCAGCTCAAACCAGTCTCCTCCATTGCCTTGCACACGCCCGAAGTAGCTGTCGGAGGCATAACCTCCGTCCTCATCCTGGAATGCGGTTCCCCCGTTAAGGAAGTCGCTTCCGTTGACGGCGTTATACTCATTTAGAATAACATCGGCCGCAGGAGCTGGGCCCGCGCCAATCCAGGCCAGACAAACCAAAGCTAATGCCGCTGCCTGTAACCGCATCATCTACCCTTCTTGAAACAGCCCGTCTTGCAGGCAATGGTGCCCAAAGACGCTCTCGCATGCGGACTGAGTTATGGTTCGCACCATGATGTTTGTCCGAGCCACTCTTCTGTCAACAGAGCAAGGTCGCCCATATCGGGCGAGCCGTCGCGCTTCAGATCGCCTCGCCGCGGGCTTTCGTCTTCCATCATGCTGCGGGCCTGCTCGGCAAAGTCTTCGAAATCGACCTTGCCGTCGTTGGTCAAATCCGCCCGCAGCGTCCAATCGTGTGGCGGGATGCTCGCTTCGGCTGTACCACCGTAAGCGCCGATATTTATCCGCAGGTTGCAGCCGAATTGATTC
>JAFGTU010000254.1 GCA_016933985.1 Sedimentisphaerales bacterium
CTGCCCTCGGCGAAGCCCTTTTCCGTCGGGATGTAGCCGGGCGCATCATGGCATAGCTCGATTACCAGCGTGGTCGCAAACGGGCTGGCCCGCTTGATGGCAAGGCCCAAATCGACGAACACCTCGCCCGGCAGCCCGACCACCGCAACGTCGCCACTGAGACGAAAGACCTGCACCTCCAGGCCGATTGTATCGCCGCCGCGCAGCTCTATCGCCAGAATCTTATACGCCTTGACCTGCTCGAGAAACGACAAATCCGCCGTCCCCACCTTCTTGATACTCTCGCGCGCCCAGGCGATTTCCCCCGGCCCGTATTTCTGGAGCGGGACCTGAACGATCTGGCGCCTCACTTTCAGCAAGGGCTCAGTTACCGCCTTGAGCTTTCCTGCCGCCGAACCGACCGTCTCGCCTAATGTCCTGCCGATATGCTCGGTCTTGAGCCGCTCCTTATTCGTAACGTCGATATGGTTGATATCGCCGCACGTCCCCGTCCCGAACAGCAGAACGAATTCGTCGCCGTATTTCTCTCGAAGCGACCGCTCGATGTAGAACGGATAATCTGCCGCGTACAGAGTCCCGCCTACCGTGTCAAGGTGCAGGGCGAAATTGACCAGCGCCGCAATCGGCTTCTCTTCCTCGACGCTCAGAAACGACACAATCCCGACCTGCGGATCGATAGGCCCCGCCGCCCTCACGATATCGGGATTGAGCACGCCCGGATTAAAGCGTACCGTACCATCCTTCATGTGAAAACGCCGATTGAATGAAAGCCCATCCTGCCGGGCCGTCCCGGCCTTCAGGCGGACGGGCTTTGCCGCCGCATCCGCACGTATTATGACCTCAACGAGCTTGGCGACGAATTGCGACGAGTAGTCTATCCTTTCACACGGGTCGTCCCCGTCCTCGGCGACGGCCTTATCGTGGAAGTATTTCCTCAAGGCCCCGAAATAGAGCGGGCCTGTATGGCTGTGCGTGGCGGCGATGAGAATATTCTCTGAAGGAATACCGGTCTTCTCAGTCGCGGCCTTGCGAGCCCGCCCCGAAACTTCCGGCGATATGCCGATTATGTCGCAGAAGACCATGGCGGCACTTTCGCCCCCCTGCCTAAGCACAATAGCCTTCGCCTGTAGCGGATTCAACATGCCCGTGCTCAGGCGCTCACTGAAATATCCGCTCATCCGATACCCCACAGGCGGCGTTATATCAATCACCGCAACGCCCGCCCTCATCTCCGCCGCATTGCCCCCCGGCAGGAATATCGAAAGCACCGCCATAATCACCAATATCCTAATAAATGCGTTCTTCATAGCCGTCTCCACTAAGAGCGTGTATGACAAACCGTTTTATCGTGGCATGGGCATCTTGCCCATGCGTCGCAGGCCTTAGGCCTGCAATTGGTCTTTTTCCTACGAGTGGGCTACCTCGTGAAACGCACGGCCAGGATGGCCGTGCCACTTCCCACGCACGCTCCAAGAGAAAAACCCAGTTCAGCCCTTCGCAGCGACAAGCTGTTCGACGAATTCTCGCGCCTTAACCGCCTCAGCCAGAGTCTTCTTCAGGTCGCCGGGTTCGAGGCACTCGATAACCAGCGCCCCGCGCTTGAACCCGCCCTTTTTCAGCCGAGCCATCACTTTGCGAAAATTCACCTGCCCCGTCCCCGGCGTTACCTCCACATTCTTCGGGTGCTTGTAGTCCTTCACGCACATCCCCACAACAAGCCCGTCAACCGTGCCCGCATCATCGACCGGGTCGAGCTCGGCGTTGGAATAATAGAAAATGTTGCCGGGGTCGTACCATATTCCAAAGTTCTTATGCCCGACCGTCTCAATAGTCTTGCGGCATTGCGGCCCGGTCGCGTTAAGTCCTCCATGCGGCTTGACGCTGATGCCCATGCCCTTCTCCGCCGCGTAGTCGCAACACTCGCCGACGGCCTTGTAGTATCGCTCATGCAACTCCTTGCTGCCGGTCCCGCCCATCATCAGGTTCTTGCAACCACAGGCGGCGCAGTTGTCGATCAGCTTCCTAAGCCCCTCGATGCCCGCCTCTAACGACGTGCCCACGGGGATGTCCCCGCCATATACGGATGGTACTTTCAGACCGCGCTTCTTAACCTCTTCTCCGACCGTTGCAGCCTCCTCCGGCGTAGTCGCAACCGAAATCACAAGGTTATTCTTGCCCTTGGCCGTCATAAGCCCGGCGTATTTGAACCCCGCCTCGGCAATCGCATCCAGCCCGACCCGATAATCGTATTGCGCCCAGGGCCGAGTATAGCACCCAACCTGCCACCGCTCTTTCTGTTTCTTTACCTCTTTCGCAGCCAAAGCAGCCGTCGCGAAAGGCATCGCCAGCCCCGCCGCCCCAAGCTTCAAGCCGCCGCCCATAAAATCACGCCGTGATAATTCGTCCGATGCAATCATTTGTATTCTCCTCATAATCTGTTGCTGTTATTCTCAACCTTCGCGAATCTCGCGTTTCTCGGCGTCATAGATAGTTCGCTTGCCCGTATCGTAAGACTGCATCGCCATTATAACGGCTACCGCATGTTGATATCCGGCATCGATAGAGGCGTTCGGCGTCTGCCGGCTGCGAACGCATTGCAGCCAGTCTAAGAAGTGGTCTGGGTGTGGCACATCCTCGACGCGCTTATTCCCGCGAATCTCGCCCATTCTCTTGCCGCCGCCCTCGGCAGAGATTGTCGGCTCGGTCCAGGTGACCATATCCATAACGCCCTGATCGCCGAATATCTTGAAGCTGTTGCCGCTGCCGTTGCCGAAATTCGTCGAGTAGCTCACCATAAAGCCCTCCGGATATATCCACAACGCCTGAACGTGGTCCGGGCAGGTGAACTTATGCTCATCTTTCCACGTAAACGTCCCGCCTAAGCAAACGCAGCTCGTCGGAAATTTCGCCCCGGTTATATAGTGCACCAAATCAATGAAGTGGCTGCCCAATCCCGGAACCGGGCCGTCGGAGAATTCGCGGTAGCCGTACCAACCCGAATAGAGCACCGGATCGAACGGCCTCATAGGCCGATCACCAAGAAATTCCTTCCAGTCAAGGTCTTCTTCCTTAACGTCCTTGATATACCCGTACCAATAAGGCTTCTCGCCATTTCGGCACTGCTCGATCCGCCCCACCGTCCCCAAAATCCCGGTCTTGTACAGCTCACGGCAGCCGGTAAAGCTCGGCAGGCTCCGCAACTGCGTGCCGATCTGGCAGACCGCCTTGGCCTTCTTGACGGCGTCGCAAGCCTCGATAAGCCTGTCTAACCGCATCGCAAGCGGCTTCTCGCAGTAAATATCCTTGCCCGCCTCGGCCGCCGCTTTAAGATGGACGGTGTGCCGGTGGTCCGGAGAAGCAATCATTACGGCGTCAACGTCCTCAAGCGCAAGCAAATCGCGGTGAGAAGTGAATTTCCTCGCCGCCCGCCCGTACCATTTCTTCGCCTGCTCCGAGGCAACTTCCTGCCGTACCCGCCACGGGTCGCAAACCGCAGTAATCTCGATGTTCTGGCCCTTGGCGTGCTCGTTCACCCCCGCCATGTGCGCCCCGACGCCCCGGCTGCCGCAACCTATCACCCCAATCGAAATCCTGTCATTGGCCCCGACGACGCGGGAATAGCTCGTCGCAGACATCGCCAAGGCGGCGCTGCCCGCTGCCGCAGTCCGCAGGAACTTCCGCCGTGAATATGAACCTTCCATTGCATATCCTCCCAAATAGGGAAAAAACTCAAGAGAAACTTGTCGCACCGTTTCAATCACAAACCGGCCGGGCCACGCAGCCAAGCCTAATCCCCCGCCATTATACTAAAAACCCTCCTTCAGCATAAGACTATTTTACCCTGCAGACACACCCGCCAGGCTACATTCTCTTGACATAAACATCCGATGGATGCCATAATACCGACTTTCAAACATTGCCTCCCGGGCTTATAATGTTGACTTGGTAGAAGAAGCTATCGCGCGTCGAGCTTGATTGCGGCTAACACCTGCAGTTTCACCCGAAGGAAAATGCGATGATAAGGAAGACACGCAGAGACAATCAGATGCGCAAGTTTCTCAGGCTGTTCACCATCTCGGCGATGTTTAGCCTGGTTGCCGTCGTCATGGCGAGGCAGAAGACACAACAATTCTCTCTCACGACCTCTGGGCATCACCTGCTCAACAACGGACAGCCGTTCTTCTGGCTGGGCGATACTGCCTGGCTGCTCGTTAAACGAGGCCATGAGGACGTGGAGTACTACATGGCCAACCGCAGCAGCAAAGGCTTCACAGTCATCCAAATGATGGCCATTCGGGTGAATCATAACAATCCTGAAGAATCAGCCAAGCAGCCAGTACAAAATTACGCCGGTGAATCCCCGTTTACAGCCCTGGATCCGGTCACGTTAAACCAGGCTTACTGGCGCCACGTGGATTTCATTATTGAAACGGCGAGGAAACACGGCTTGGTAATAGCGCTGGCCGCCATGTGGGGACAGGATGCCGGATCCCTCTTTCCCGACCCCCTAAAGAATAACTACTTGTACGGAAAACTCCTAAGCGAGCGCTATAAGAACAGCGACAACTTGATTTGGCTGGTTACCGGCGAATATGAAAAGATCAATAAAAACTGGCGGGCGGACAACCAGGTTATATCCGACAAACAGCGCCAATTGCTCCGTGCCGTGGCCCGGGGACTGGAAGCAGGACACGGCGGCAGACACCTGATGACGATCCACCCCGTCGGCACATCATCCGACGACTTTCACAACGACACATGGCTTGATTTCAATATGCAGCAGACTTGGGGGCATCAGGCGGCTAACGTCATACGTATTGGTTCCGATTACCGGTTGACGCCGGTCAAGCCGGTACTGAACGGCGAGCCGGGCTATGAGAACCGCCCGGAAGAACCGACCTCATCGGCGTGGAAATGCCGCTGCGAAGCCTACTGGTCGGTGTTTTCAGGGGCATTCGGCTTCACCTATGGCGCCGATCGCGTATGGCAGTGCGGCGGCGAGTGGAGGGATGCACTGGAGTACGAGGCCGCATCCGATATGCAGCATTTGCGCCGTCTCATGGAATCCAGACCGATCCAAAGACTGGTCCCGGATCAGTCGATCCTGCGCTCGGACGCTGGGGACACGCGCAAGGACGCATCTTATTGCGCAGTATTGCGTTCGATAGAGCCCGGTTGCGCCATGGTCTATTGCGCCAAAGGTCTGCCGTTCGCCATCGACCTCTCGAAGATCTCGGGAGCAACGCTTAACGCCTGGTGGTACAGCCCGCGAGACGGATTGCCGTACAGTACGGAATTCGAACAAATTCAAACGCCTTTCGCCACCTTGCATACCAAGGGAACGCACACATTTACGCCGCCTTCGACCGGCCAAAACCAAGACTGGGTGCTGATACTGGATGACGCGGTTGCAGGATTCCCGACTCCGGGGACACGGATGTGAATATGGAAACATTTAACGCCCACAGATGTGAATTATATCTCGAAATTCTCCGCTGCCTTGTGATACCAAGTCCCTCATTTATATTATACATGGAATTGCTCAGGACTGCAGTTCGCCTTGGGAAAAACGATCCCAAATAGACCCATCAAACAATCTTTTTTGGAGAAACGTACTGTGTCAAAGCAAGCTGGTAGAACCTGCCATCGTCTGTCAATCTTCGCGTTGATTCTGATGCTCGGCCCGGTGATAGCGCTGTTCGGCTGCAAAAAGACGACCTCGCAGCCGGCCCCGAATGAACCTGCCGAATCCAACAACGTAAAGCCGCC
>JAFGTU010000255.1 GCA_016933985.1 Sedimentisphaerales bacterium
CGAAAACGCTCCTGGCCAAGTCTAAGTCTGCGGTGCTCTCGCACACTTCGATATTGATACGCCGGTTGTAGGGCAGTTCCGCCGTGCCGAATATGCAATTAGACGAGGCATCGGCCTGCTCGATGCGGGCCCAGTCGATAGCGACGGGGCCGGTTCTTATTTGGCCCCTTTCCACAATCTCGCCGCCGACTTCCCGCTGCCGGCGTTCAAAGCGTTTTTCAAGGTCGATGGTCTCGTTGGGGAATACGTACTCGCATCTGGCCGAGGCAGTCGGCCTGGAAGAGCCCGGGGCGAAAGCTCCGAACAGGATAAATGCGTCCTGTTTGTACTCCCATTTTTGTGTGCTATTCCACCCATTACCCTGCGGCATAGATACTGACAGACCAGCGTGCCCTAGTCTTATCGGCTCCGACAGCACAACGGCGGACCTCATGGCGACTATCAGACGAGCCGAAATCAGGGCTGCAACGAAAATTGCGAGAAAAGCCACCTTGGCACGAACAGCGGTCTTGGGATTCCAGGTTGTATCCATATATGTTGGCAATCCTAACGGGAGCGAAGCATTTTTGCAAGCAGCTGTTTCGTAAAGGCCGGCGGTTGCCCCCGGCGCCTACCGGATCAGAGGTCGGCGTGGAAAGCCCGGCATGTCAAGGCGGCTATTATGGGGCGTGACTGATACATTACCGCCTCAAAATGAGGTATGGTGGCAATTTGACGTGAAACTGGTTTTGTTTCTGGCCGAAAGTATTTGTATGTATTATTAGGTTCGGCTGGTTTCCGGGCCCGCCCGTGGCGGGTGTTTCCGGGGTCCAGGCGAAGCAATTGGATACGTTGGAATGGTCTTTGCGAGGCTGAAACAGGCTTGTCTTTCGTTAAAGGGCGCGGTGGTTTCGTCGCTGCCTTTTTGTGGTCCGCCGCTCGATTACGGCCTGTCATTGCTCTCGAAATCCGCCCTTGGTCCGCTGGGGGGGAAAGGCGCCGGGGCGCGCTTGGTCTGCCGAGATGGCCTTGGCGTCCGGCTGTACTGCAGGCTGCCGGATGATAAGGGTCGTTTTTCAGGGGGAGCTGGTATGAATGAGGTAGTGATGATAGACCGTTCGCAGACCCAACAGATTCTCCAAACCGCAATCGACCACAAAGTCACGGCCATTATGTCATATTTGTCAAAGGGCAAATGGCACGTTGCCAAGGTGTTTGCAACGGCACTTGAAGCCGGCAAGCTGAGCGTGCAGACAACTCACTCACAGAAAAAGCAGTATCCGATCAACATCAACATCAATCAACCGGTTGGGGTGTCATTCAAATACGAGTACGGCAAATTTGTGTTTGACACGACCGTGTTGGGCTTTGAGGCGGCCCGCCCCGGCGGGGCCGACACCGGAGGAACGGTTGTGCTGGCCGTGCCCGAAGAGATCGAGGTTATTCAACGAAGGAGCTATTTCCGTGTTGAAGTGCCCAAGTCGATCAAGGTGAACGTGACGCTCTGGCACCGCAAGTCCCGTCAGGACCGCCTTCCGATGAGCAGCGAGGAGGCATCGGAGCAGGTTTCCGAGACGGGCGGCGGCCACTATGGCCGGGGCAGGTTGGTTGACGTCTCCGCCGGAGGGGCGCAAATTGTGCTCGATGATTCTGCCAGCGAGCCCCAGTTCAGGACGGGTCAGTTCATCGGTATTCGGTTTACGCCTTTGCCCTATGAAACGCCGCTTGTGCTCAATGCTCAGATTAGAAACGCACTGCCGAGGGCCGATGGCGACAGCATTTATCTCGGGCTTCAGATTGTCGGTCTGGAGGCGAGTCCGGAAGGCCGTCAGGTCCTCGCTCGCCTGGTTGGAGTGGTCGAGCGCTACTACAAAATGAATCAAGCGCAGGCCGAGAAGAAGCCCAAGACGCCGACGCCGGCGACTGTGTAGTTGCGCCGGTTCTATTTGGGCCCTTGCAGGGTGGCGACTGCTTCGAGCGACTGGCTCTTGATTATCCTGTAATACAGCCTCTTTACGACGCTGCTGGCGGCGAAGACGCAGAATACGAACATCAATGCCGCGGGGAGCTGCCAGCAGGCAAAAACAAGCAGCAGGAGCACCCTTATCAATTGTCCGAAAGGTTTCTTCCCCTTTAGATACTGATTGAGCAAATGTGGGTATCGAAACCTGCTGACCATCAGCATCGCAACACCGAGCGCCAGGAGCGGCAGGGCGTACATAATCGCGCTTTCGCAAAGGGCGTAAACGACGGCGTTCTTGTCTAAAATCTCCGGGAGTGTTTGCTGATGGAATATTATCAGGCTGACTATTACTCCGGCCGCAGCAGGGCTTGGCAGTCCTATGAAGCTCATGTGGGCGGACTCGTCCTCCTCGTTCTCAACGTTGAACCGCGCCAATCGTATGGCTGCGCAGCTCATATATGCCGCCGCGGCCAGCCAGATGAAGCGGTGAAGTAATTGCTCGTCGCCCAGACCGACCAGCAGAAGTTCGTGCTCGAGGACCTTGAGCATCAAAAATGCCGGCGCCACCCCGAAGCTGACTATGTCGCAAAGGCTATCAAGCTGGCCTCCAAAACTCGAAGTGTTCTGGCTCAATCTTGCCAGGCGACCGTCGAGCATATCCGCGACCATTGCCAAAATAACCAAATAGCCTGCTATGGCAAAATAGGAGTAAGGCCCGACAGCCTGACTCGGGTTTTTCCCGGCGTATATTATTGCCGTGAAGCCGCACACGCCGTTGAGGATCGTTATCAGCGAGGGCAAAATGGTGATGTAGTTGAGCCTCTGCCTTCGCACCCGACGCAGCAGGCTCCTTCTTGCAGCTTCAGTCTTGAGTTTTGGCATTACTCGTACCTCACAAGCTCCGTCAGGCCCGCCTTGACCCTGTCGCCTATCTTGACGAGGCACCTGGCATTGTCG
>JAFGTU010000256.1 GCA_016933985.1 Sedimentisphaerales bacterium
GGCAGCGGGGACGTCACCGGGACCGGCGTCGTCTGGAGTGACAATAGGGGAGCACCTTATGTCCCCTCCCTGATCGTCGCGGGCGATTTCCTGCTCAGCGTCAAGAACTCCGGCGTAGCGTTCTGCTACAGAGCAGCAACCAGCGAGGTGCTCTGGCAGGAGAAGCTCGGGCGGCATCACGCCTCCCCCGTCCTGGTGAACGGACTGGTCTTCTTCATTAACGACGACGGGCAAGTGAACGTAATCAAGCCCGGCACGCAGTTCGAGCGCGTCGCACAATACGAGCTGGGCGAGCAATGCTACGCCTCGCCGGCGATCAGTGACGGCCAAGTCTTCCTGCGCGGATTCAGGCACATGTTCTGCCTCGGCCGAAAGACTAATTGAGAACACCCGATGCGCACGAAGCAGGGTCTGCTCACAGACAGCGGCATGTGTCCGCCGTAATCCCGGCTCTACTCGAAAACGAGGGTGCCGAATTTTTCAAACTCGTGAAAGCTCGCTCCGACTCGGGCCCAATCCCAGCTCGTGGTCTTGCCTTCATCGTAGTCAACCCTATAGAAATTGGCTCGCCATTGAGTTTTAGGTTTCGGAGGGACGTTTCGAAGAGGTCTGAGCAGGTCGTATGGGACAAATACCTCAGCCTTCCAGCCTGTGACACTGGCGTCCGGATGCTTGGGGCCGCCCAGAACTGAAATCGCCTTCTGTGTTTTCCTCTTCTCTTCGTAGTGCCAGGGCCGCCAGCCGAGAAACTCACCACCGAAGTTGGGGATCAGAATCGGCAGTTCAAAACCCAGCGGCGAAATCTCGTATTCGAAATAGACAGGGTAGCGCTCATCCGGCCATAAGAAAAACTCAAACACGTCTTCGTTCCACAGGTCAAGGAAGTCCTCGTTCATCGTAGCGGTAATTGTGCGATCCTCAGCCTCCATCAGTACGTACAGTCCGCTCCTGGAGTAAAGCATCTTGATGCGCGTCTCATATTGATGACCGTCGGTGTTGCGCAGGTGAAGCGGCTCCCAATCGGCCTTCGTCCACGCGGATGCCTCGCCCCTGCCGCTTATTACGAAATCTTCTGTCTGCCGGACCTGCAGCGCCTTGTTAGTCAATCCTTCTCGGCTCACCTGCTGTGTGGATACCGACGAACATCCGCCAACGACCACTGCAAGAATCAGCCCCGTACATACAAAAATCTTCATGATGATTCCTCTGGATCACTCTTCTATTGTTACAGGCGGAATCTGAACAGCCGGGCCATCAAGCGTCAGTTTGATTATAGTGTCAATCTCCTGCTGATCTTCCTTGGCAACGGCCAAAGAGACGGCTGTTTCAGTTTGCTTCACCTGTACGACACCACCGGTCAGAACATTACTCTCTATAATCTTTCGCGGCAATGCCGGCAGCCTGATTGTACCGCCGCCATAATCGAGGGCATGTATATAAACGACATTTCCCTTGTTGGTGCTGACTATAGACCTGCCGGGCTTGAACGGGCCGCCGCGCGTGCCGTAAATGCTCTCGCCGAACCGCCCCAGCCATTTGCCAACGCTGTTGAGCACCTCCACCTGTCGCGGCTCAATCCTGCCGTTGGGCATTGGGCCGACGTTCAGCAGGAGATTGCCGTCTCCGCCGACGCATTTGACGAGGGTGTGCACACATTCCTTGAGAGACTTTATGTTGTCGTCGGGTTTCCATGACCACTGCGTTCCCAGGGTCATGCAGGTTTCCCACGGTCGCCGGTTGTCGAACTCCCCGATTCTCTGTTCCGGGGTGTAGTAATCGGCGTAAGGCCCAATCTTCTGCGCCTCGTAGTCCGCTTCGCTGCCCATGTCAAGGCGGTTGTTGATTATGATCTGCGGCTGAAGCCGCCTGACTAAGCCGTAGGTATTCTCCCGGTCCCACGGCGCCGACCTGCCATCCGTATCGAACCAGAGCAGGTCGATTCGCCCGTAGTTGCTCAGGATCTCGCGCAATTGGCCCTGCATCGAGGCCACATACCTGGCGTTGTGCTCGGCTCGACAGTCCGGATCGCGCCAATCCATCGGCGAGTAGTACCATCCCAGTTTGATTCCGGCGGCATGGGCGGCCTGAGCCAGCTCGGCGCACACATCCCGCACGAAGGGAGTCTTGGAGATGTTGTAATCGGCCGCCTTCGAATGCCAGAGGCAGAAACCGTCGCAGTGCTTCGCCGTCAAGACTACGTATTTCATGCCCGATGCCTGCGCAATGGCAACCCATTCTTTGGCGTCGAATTCAACCGGGTTGAACTCCTTATAGAGGTTGTCATAAACTTCGGCAGGAATTGACCCCTGGTTGGGACACTCAGGATTCGAGTTTGCACGCGACCAACTGATTTCCGTGCCCTTGAGGCTCACCGGCCCCCAGTGGATGAACATCCCGAAACGCGCCTGGCGCCACCAGGCTATCCGGGCGTCTCGCTGCTCCTTCGTTTCCGCCGCCTTCTGTACCGATTCAGCCCAACAGATAGTGTATGGCAGCGCTACAGTTGTAAAGAGACAGGCAATCAATAGGTTTCTGGTCTTGAGTCTCATAAGATTATTCCTCGTTGCTCAGTACCTGGCAGAATCGAGACCGAGCTGTGTATAATGCGTTGTTTGAAAAGAAATAGAGTGGATCTGTAAGCCGAGTTCTGTATCCCGCCGATTAAGGCGGGCGGCGATCATTTATCTTGGCCAACCGTTACCAGTTGGTTCTCCCGACGAAGCGGGACGCGACCTACCCGTCGGCCAAAGCGGCAAGCTTAACCGCTTACACCCGGGCCGAGTAGCCGACTGCTTGGTCTTGCAGGCGGTGGGGTTTACCCTGCCGACGCCGTCACCGGCGTCGCGGTGCGCTCTTACCGCACCATTTCACCATTGCCTGTGTCCCGAAGAATCGGGATCATCGGCTGTGTGTTTTCTGTGGCACTTTCCCGAGGGTCGCCCCTGGTGGCCGTTAGCCACCACCGTTGCCCTGCCCTGCTCGGACTTTCCTCCGGCCCCAAAAGGACCGGCGACCGCCCGACCCACTCTATATTCGGTTGACAATGAACTACAGACTATTATACCAGATGTTCGCCGCATTTTCGAGTTTTTTCGGTCGTAGAAACTACCGGCGCCTCATAACATTTGAATTTGTGGCCTGTCATTCCCGCGAAAGCGGGAATCCAGATTCTAAAGAAATGGATTCCGCATCAAGTGCGGAATGACAACTCATAGATTCAACTATTACAGAGTGCTAGCGCGTCAACTCGATGTGCCTGGCGAAGCTCTTATCGTCGGTATCGGGGAAATCTCTTCTGAAGTGCGTGCCTCGGCTTTCACGTCGCTGCTGGGCCGACTGCGCCATAAGCAGGGAGACTGTGAGCATGTTCTGGCACTCCCAGCCTTCCGGCGATTCGAACGCCTTATCCATGACGTATCGCTGCCAGAAGCGGATAATCTCCCGGGCCTCTGCAAGAGGCCGGTCCGTGCGGGTGATGCCGACGTTTCGCCACATCAAAGCCCTAAGAGAGTTTCTTACGTCCTCGGTATCAAGGCGGGTGCGGTCGGAATGGGGGATTTGGTATTTTATTAGTGGGCGGTCTATTTGTGCCGCGCCCGCCTGCGTGCATTGCGAGACTGCCCGGCCCGCTATTTGGCCGAAGACGAGGCCTTCGAGCAGCGAGTTGCTGCCGAGGCGATTTGCCCCGTGCAGCCCGGTGGAGGCGACCTCGCCGCAGGCGTACAGATTGTTGACACTTGTCATTGCGGAGGCGTCGGTTTTAACGCCTCCGACCATATAGTGGGCGCTCGGACGGACGGGGATGAGGTCGTTGGCGATGTCGATGTCGAAGCTGTTGAGCAGCTCGTTAATCAGGGGGAACCTGTTTGCGAAGAATTCCTTGTCGAAGTGCCGCACGTCGAGATAGACATGTGTCGCCTTGGTTTTCTGCATTTGCGACAGGATGGCCCGGCTGACGACGTCACGAGGGGCCAGCTCGCCGGACTCATGGTAGTCGTTCATAAATCGTCGGCCCTTGTTATCCAGCAGGATCGCTCCTTCACCGCGAAGGGTCTCGGTGATCAGGGTGCGTGAGGCTCCGGCGATGTAGAGAGTTGTCGGATGGAACTGAACAAATTCGAGGTCCCGCAGGACTGCGCCTGCTCGATACGCCAAAGCGATGCCGTCGCCCGTTGCGACTTCGGGGTTGGTGGTTTCGCGATAGAGTCTGCCGGCGCCTCCGGTGGCGAGGATAGTGTTGGGCGCCCAGATTATTTGGGGCCCGGCCCGGCCGCCACAACCGATCAGTCCGACACACTTGTTGTCGTTGTCCGTGAGCAGATCGATGACGTAGAAGTCCTCCAGCACTCTTATGTTGGGATTCCTGCGGGCCTGCTTTACGAGGGTTTGTGCAATAATCCGTCCGGTTTCATCGCCGTGGGCGTGGGCGATGCGGGCATGAGAATGGCCTCCTTCGAGCGTGATGTCGAGATGGTCGTCTTTCCGGTCGAACTCTGCTCCCCAGCCAAGAAGCTGGGAAACGAGTTCCGGCCCGCGGCGAACCACCAAGTCAACGATACTTTTGTCGCATAATCCACAGCCGGTTTTGAGCGTATCGGCTACATGTGACTCGAAGGTGTCTGCTACGTCGAGCACGGAGGCAATGCCGCCCTGCGCCTTCCAAGTGTTGCTGTCTTTAAGCGTGCCTTTGCAGACAACGATGACTTTGAGACTCTCTGCCGCTTCGATAGCCGCCCGCAGGCCGGCCACGCCCGCTCCGACGACTAAGCAATCGGTGAAGAGCTGGTTTGCGGAGGTCGAATCGACGTTAATCAAGTAACGTCTCAGTTGGGCGGCTGCCGGGCGGGCCTGATCTTTCGACTTAGGATCTGTCAACTTGTTGTCCTTTTCGATCGCTGATCTCACGCGTGAGAGGCTATTTGCCCGGCGCATCACCGGCGCTCTTCGGATTCTTGAGTTCCGTGCGTTTCAACACGATGGGTTGCTCGAAAAGCTTCTCGCCGTCGGCATATTTCAGGACGAATGCC
>JAFGTU010000257.1 GCA_016933985.1 Sedimentisphaerales bacterium
GTGTTAGAAGTGAAGCTGCAGCCGTCGAGAATCGCCCTACTATAGTGCTCGTTATAGATCCCACCGCCACCCCTGTTGGCTGAGTTATTGCTAAAGGTGCAAGCTTCTAATTTTGCACTCCATCCGTAGTTAAACATGCCACCGCCATTATATCGGGCTGAATTAGCAGTAAAGCTACAAAGCTTCACCGTCGGGCTGCTTCTGTTGATGTTGTACACTCCACCGCCAGACTCAGCCGAGTTACCAGTGAAGAAGCAGTTTTCCAAGTATGGGCTGCTTTCACCGTTGTAAATCCCACCGCCATAGTGTAACTCGGCTGAGTTGTCTTTGATCTGGCATCTTTCTATCCTCGGATTGCTATACGAGTTACTTATCGCCCCGCCGCTCCATTTAGCCGAATTGGCTGTTAATGAACAGTCTTTGATCTTTGGATTGGCTCTGACGTTATACATTCCACCGCCAGCAGAGTCAGCCCTGTTTCCAATAAAAACGCAACACTCTATTGTAGGGTCGCTGATCTCGTTGAACATCCCGCCACCGTTGGATGCCGAGTTATGGATAAACGTGCATTCGCTTACCTTCGGACTACCGTGGAAGTAATTATACATTCCCCCGCCGGCGCCGGGATCTCTGGCGTTACCTCCCGTTATCGTAAAACCCTCTAAAGCGGCGTTCTGATCTAGATTGAGAGCCCAATTAAAGAATACATGATAGGAGTTTTCAAGCCTGCTTGGATGGTCACGCAACTCAGAAAGTTCGAGGCCTTCGACGTCATTGCCAGCAAGATCGCCGCTGAGAATTGTCTCGTAACGAATGTAATCTCTCGCATCCGGGGTATATTCCCCAAAACCAGCATAGCCACCTTTAATAGTCACGCCATTTATCAACTGAAATGCAGTTGTTCTGTCGCCAGGTGTTATTCCTGTTCCTTGGTCCGGCTTATAGATACCCTGTGCGACGTGTATTTCGATGGGTTTTGGGGAGGCGTTGGCGTCGGCGAGGGCGTCCTGGAGGAATTTGTAGGCGTTGGACCAGCTTGAGCCATCGTTTGCACCGGTTGCGTCGTCGTCAACATAGATGATGCTTTCAGAGGTCTGAAAGGTCCAGACGTCCCCGGTAGTTGTTATGAATAGAAATGGCGGGGCTACCCTGCGTTGGATGGTGTCGATTCGCCAGAAGTAGTCGGTTGCGGGTGCGAGGGTGGATATTTCATATCTTTGGGCCGTGATGTCGGCATTGGGAGTTGTGGCCGCCTGGACAGCATCGCGGTCGGTGCCGTAGTATATTCTATAGCTAATTTCATACCGGATAAGGTCAACATCTCCTCGCTCCCACGTAAGGGTGACATTAGGATCTGGGATTACGCCTCTTGCGCCATCGGGGGGATTGGGATTCCAGGCCTTCTTGGGCATGACGGTGAAGGCCCAGACGTTTCCCGGCCAGGTTTTCTGCCCGTCGAACTCATCGACGCACCAGTAATATGTTTTACATTCTTCGAGAGAGATCCGTGCAAATTCAGGAATCTCGGGATAGTCGAACCCGACCAAGAATGCGGTCGGAGACAATTCGGGAATCGGGGGTGAGCCGAGGCAGTGCGCGGGGTCGCGGGCGGCTACGTCGCTATAGGCATCGCTGAAGTAGCCTGTATGCGAGACGGCGCCGAGGCCGGGGGTGAAGTCTAACAGTAGATACAGGCTTTCGTCATAATACATCGGCGGAACGGCGGCGCCATCGGCTGGCATGGGATTCGTTGCGGTGTTCGCGGCGAGGACCTGGGCCGCCGTTGCGAGTGCTAAAAGCACAGCTGACAGCAGGACGATGAGACTACTTCTTGCGTTCATTTGATCCCCTCTTCACTTGTGGGTCCTTGTGCTCTTATAGCCTTACGATCTGAATTTACACTCTGGTTGGGGGAGCTTCCGTACCTCCCCCGTGACTGTGCCTTCCCGGCACTTTATAGAAGCATTTTACGTTATGGGACGGTTGGAAGTCAAGGGAATTCTTATTTTTTCTGCTGTTTATGGCGGATTTGGCCGTTTTCCGGCGTTGCGCAGCAGGTTTGCGGCCGGTCTGAGGGGGCTTGTCTTGGGACGTAAGTCGTGGAGATTGGGGTTTGACAGGCGTGGGGTGATGATGTATAGTTGCGGGTTGTGTTGTTGGATTTTAGGTTTGGCCCTCTTTTTTGGGGTCTTTGATGTATTTGAAGTTGTTGAAGAGCAAGCTGCACCGTGCGCGGGTTACGAGTGCGAAGGTTGATTATCCGGGGAGTATCGGTATCGATTCGGAGTTGATGGCGGCGGCGGGGATTTTCTCCTATGAGAAGGTGCTGGTGGCAGACCTGACCAACGGCAGCCGGCTTGAGACTTATGTTGTTCCCGAAGAGGCCGGGTCGAGAGAGATCGAAATACTCGGGGCGGCGGCGAACTTAGTGGAGAAGGGAGATATCGTAATTATAATGGGCTTCGGCCTGTTCACGCCCGAAGAGGCGCGCGACCACAAGCCGAAAATCGTTGTCCTCGACGAGAACAATAATATCATCAAAGGCGAGTAGAGACTCTCGAATATATGCATCCGGAGCTTATCAAGCTGCCTTTTCTCGATGTGACGGTCAAAGGCTACGGGCTGATGATGGTCATCGGCTTTATGGCGGCGGTGACTGTGATAAGGCGGCTCAGCCGGAGCTTTACGCCGGACCCGCAGCTTATCACCAACGCCGCCCTTTATTCGCTGATTGGCGGCGTGCTTGGGGCGCGCCTGTTCTACGTGATCCACTACTTTGGGGAGTTCAGGGGCAACTGGGTTAAGGTCTTTGCCATCTGGGAAGGCGGGCTTGAATTGCTCGGCGGCGTTGTCCTGGCAGTTAGCATTATTTTCTTTTATCTCTTGTATCATAAGCTTCCGATACGGCGTTATCTTGACGCCCTTGCGGTCGGTCTTCTGCTGGCGCTGGCCTTCGGGCGGCTCGGCTGCTTTCTGAACGGCTGCTGCTGGGGCCGGCCCACCGATTTGCCCTGGGGCGTGCGCTTCCCATACAATTCGCTTGCTTACAACAGCCAGATCAACGCGGACCCGAAAAGAAATCGGCCCGAACCATACTTTACGCTGCCGCAGGATGAATACCTCGGATTTACAGCCGAAAACGGCAAATGGTACCCCAAGCCGAAAGACGAATTAACCGAGGAGCAGAAGTACGAGGTTACCAAGGGCAAATATCGCTGCCTGCCTGTGCATCCGACTCAATTGTATTCATCCGCGACGGGCGGGCTGTTGTGTCTTTTGCTCTATCTGTTCTGGCGATGTGGAAACAAGGCCGAGAAAGCCGGGAAACGGAACAGGTTTCTTTTCAAGCAGGGACAGACTTTTGCCCTGATGTTCATAGTCTATGGCGTCGCCCGCTTCTTTATGGAGTTTCTGCGGGACGACAACCCGTTCGAGTACGGCCCGTGGACGATGCGCGTGATTTACGTCATTTACAAGGGCGGAACTGTTTCACAGAATATCAGCATTTATCTTGTCCTGTTAGGCTTGGTCCTGATGGTCGTATTTGGCAGGCTCAAGCCTCACGTATCGACTGAATTGAAAGGAGAGTAACCGATGACTGAAGAATCCATTGAGAACAGACCTGTGCGAAGGACTTGTTGTCCCTGCGGCGGACACGATTCAAACGGCGGGATAACGCGGCGCAGCTTCTTAGAGGGCGTCGGCGGTGCCGCCCTGGTCGGAGCGGCGTTGACGGGCCTGACATGGTCGGCCGTCGCAGCGGCCGAGGCAAACAACGAGACGGCCCCCCAGCGACGGGCGCTTGTAGTCAAGCCGGTGCTCGTTTACGATACTCCGAAACGAAGTCCACAAACAAGCTGGCGGAGCTGGGGAGGCATCCAGACCGAGGCCGACGCGAACAATGAAGTCACTCGTATCGGCCTTGAGCTGGGCGAGCTGGGCAAGAACGCCGATTTCCCCGTGCAGTTCCTGCCGATTTCACGTGTGCAAAATGCCGGCGGTCTGGCCGGCGTGAACGACCTCGACAAGGCAGATGTGTATCTGGTCTATGCCGCGGGCGGCGGGATGGATACATTCGGTGCGCTTGCAAGTAAAGGCAAGGACGTGATTGTGTTCTGCAGGCACAAATCGGGGCCGGTTTATCTCTGGTATGAAATCATCAGCCCGCGATTCCTGCGTCAGCACACCGATACGTTAGCGGTTAAAGGGATGGACGACCAGGACGTGGTGGTGGACAGTCAGGAAGAAATAACGTGGCGTCTGCGGTCCCTGTGCGGCCTGCGCAACAGTATTGGCACACGGATTGTTGCGGTCGGCGGGCCCGGGGCCTGGGCTCAGCCTGCGGATGTCGTTCCCAATCTGGTCAGGGAGAAGTGGAAATTCGATATTCAGACCGTTTCTTACGATGAACTCGGCAAACTGATAAAGGCTGCCCGAGCAGACAAGGCGTCCGTTGAGCGTGCCAAAGACCGTGCTGCCACATACCTCAAGTCAAAAGGCACAAAGTTAGAGACGAAGCGTGAGTTTGTGGATAATGCATTTTTGTTGGAGCAGGTCTTCCGCGGCATTCTGAACAAGGCCCAGTGCGGCGCGATCACGATCAACAGTTGTATGGGAACGATAATACCGATGTCCGAGACAACCGCGTGCCTGCCTTTGAGCCTGCTCAACGATGCGGGCTATCTGGCGTTTTGCGAGTCGGACTTCGTGGTGATACCTTCCGGGGTGCTCCTGGCAAATATCTCCGGCAAACCGGTCTTTCTCAACGATCCAACCTATCCGCACGACGGCGTAATAACCCTCGCGCACTGCACCGCGCCTCGCAGGATGAGCGGCGACAAGCTCGAACCGGCGAGGATTATGACCCACTTTGAGTCAGACTACGGCGCCGCGCCGAAAGTCGAGATGAGCAAGGGACAGGAATTGACCATCATCGTTCCTGACTTTGCGTTGAAACGGTGGGTCGGTCTGCCGGCAGAGATCCTCGATGCTCCGTTTATGGACGTTTGCCGCTCACAAATCGATGTCCGCTATGCCTGCGACGACCTGAAGCTGGCTGAACACATGCCGGGTTTTCACTGGATGGTCGGCTATGGTGATTACCTGCGAGAAGTCGGCTACGCCGTCAAGCGAGTCGGTATCACGTGGGAAAACCTCAGCGCCTGAGCTGAATACGGATACCGACTTCCAAGAGCGGCTTTTTTTCGATGAGGCTTCGGCGCATCAAGCACGAAAGGTTCAGCCGAGTATGAATTCGGCAAGGCGATTATGTCTATGTAGCAGCCGACTGCACGAGGGCCTACTCGCCGAAGAAGCTCGATTACTTCACGCGACAGATAGTCATTCTCCGCGCCGGAACGTTTGTCATCTTCGACCGCGTCCCCTCGAAGGACCCGGCCTTCAAGAAGACGTTTCTCCTGCAGGCAATGACGACGCCCGTCCTGGATGGCAACCATCTGGTCGTCACCAACGGCAAGGGACGGCTGTTTATCGAGACCCTCCTTCCCGCCAACCCAGTGGTGCGTCTTGCATCTGGCGATGAGCTTTACAGATATGACGGCAAGAGCTACCCGCCCGAGCGCGATACCGGCCCGGCGCCGCAATGCCGGATTGAAATATCACCATCCAATCCGAACCATATCGACTACTTCATCTATGTTCTTACGGCTACCGACAGCGACACCGGCTCAATTGCTCCGACTAATTTCAATGCGAGCGATGCCGAAGTCAGCGTAACCGTTGGCCAAACGGTGTTGACATTCCAGAAGGCCGGCACTGAGCTTTCGGTGGGGACTCGGTAATTAGAAACTGCCTGTGCTACGTGCGGACCTCCCTGCCCTCTCAAGGCTCGGCTGCAATATCGTAGATGCAGATGTCGTCGATCAGGCCGTCAAAGAATCTCGTCGCCTCGAGGTTGTATGCCGCTCCAAAGTGCAGTCCGCCTGTAGCGCCGGCCAATCCCGGCCGGGCCTCGGCGTCGGTGGCAACCTCCACTTCGTCGGCATATAGGGACCGATATGCCCCGTCCCATACCAGGCCGATATGATGCCAGTCGCCGTCGGTTATCACAAATTCCGAGATCAGCGGCATTACGACCCGTCCCGGAGGCGTCACGGTGGTCATAAGGCAGCCCGACGAATCGGCGGCAAGCCAGCTTGGGCCGATTGCGGGATCGTTCGTCTGAGATATGAGCACCTGATTCGCAAAGCCGCCCTTGACCCAGGCAAAGACGCTGAATGCACCGTCTGCGGGATTGAGGACGAAATCCGTGCTCACATAGTCATCTTCTCCATCCAGCTCAAGCGCCCCGGCCATCTTGCCGCCGTCAGGCAGCCAGTTCGGATCGCCGTGTACAGTCCCGTCTTTGTCACCCACACTATCATAAGCTACGCTTCCTTCGGCCTCATTGAGCTTCCAGTGTGCTATCATCGGGTTGTCCGTTACCCAGTCCTCAAGACGTATTGTCTCGCCGGCCGTCATTATCTTTACGGGGCAGGCCGCCTGGTATGCAAACCTTTGCGCATCGGCAAGCGTGCCTACTGATGTCCCCCAGTGGTACGGTATCCCTAATTGCGGCATGAAATACGCCGTTGCCGAAGCTGCATCATCCGCGGTCATTGTATAGACGCCGTCCACGGGAAGGAAGGCTACATCGATGTTGGTCAGGGCCTTCATTTCGTCGGTCAGGCTGGTATCGCCGGCGCAATATACCCGCGTCGAGCCAAGCTCGACTATGAATCCCACCCAGTTATTCTCCCTCGGGTGATTTGGCCTGTCGGTATTGTATGCCGCCACAGTAGTGACGCGGACACCGGCGACATCGATTGTCTCGCCGGGCAAGATGGTCTGTCCGCTTCCGTACGCTGTGACAACGTCAGCGGGGGCGA
>JAFGTU010000258.1 GCA_016933985.1 Sedimentisphaerales bacterium
AACGACCATCTCCGCCCCGAAGACTTCAAGGCCCGCGTACGTTTGCCGGTAACGGATGTAGGTTCGCCCGTTCGCCGTCTTGACGCGTTTTTGCTCGAAGGCCACAGCAGCGATCTCGTTGACAAACAAATTGCGCCACTTCTCAAGGAACGCCTCAGCCTTCTTTTCGGCGGTCCCGTCAGCGACAGGAAAATGCGCAGCCGCCGGTGCGCTGAGAAATCGCACAAACCCCTCCGGCGTCCTGAAGGTCCGCGCCGGCTCCTCGTCCGCCCCTTGGGCGGTTCTTAACAACTCCCTCAGTTTATTTACCCTTGCCTTTGCCAAGTCGCGTGCCGTCGCCTCCCCCCAGACTTGCCTCCCGCCGACTACCGCCAGGATAGCCACTGCCCCCAAAAGAACTCCCTTTCTCATTTTATCTCCTTCCCTATTCGTCCCTAAGTTCCTATTCACTTCCCGCTTCACGCCTGCCCCGTGGGGGGAGATACGCTTCACGCTAATGCTCTTCGAGCCAATGCACACCCATTATCCCGAAATCCAGAAAATCCACCACGCAGTCCCCGTTCACATCCCCGGCCACAATCACCTCGCAAGGCGCCTCGCCGAAATAGGACTTACTCGCCTCAGCGGTCCCGCCGTAAGCGCCCATATTGATTAGCCCGCTGTTGGGGAATGGCTCCAATCCTATAGGGCTCATCGGATCTCCGGCATCAATGCACGGACTCGTCACGTCGTCCATCGTCCATAATTCATCGTTGGGATCCCATCGTCCAGCCTGTGATTTCAGGTGATAATCGTTATTAGCCACATCCGCAAAACACGGATCCGCATCAATATTCCCCTCTCCCGCATAGCCGCCTTCAATATCGCTATGCGTAACCATGATTATTGAATCGTAGTTCGTCCATATTTCATCACCCCCATCGAAGAGGATGCAGTTGCTAACGGCAAGATCGCTCGGAGCGCCTATTAGACTCGGATGATAACACGCTACAGCATTTCCATTGGTCGCAGAATTCCCTGTGAGTGTACAATTGGTTATTGTGACGACCGCATCGCAGGCAATTCGGATCGCTCCTCCAAGGTCGGCCGCCGAATTTCTACTTAGAATACAGTTCTTGAGGTTCAGAGTAGCCGAGCATCCGGCGAACATGGCTCCACCATCTTCGTTTGCTGAGTTTGACGAGAAGATGGTATCGACAATGATTCCACGACATCCCGCAACAGCGCCGCCGTATTCGGCGGAGTTGCCTATGAACTTAGATTGGAGGACGGACGCTTCGCAATCTCCCATTGCTCCTGCCCACCAAGCGCGATTGCCCAAGAAACTGCAGCTTTCTACGATTGCGTTTCCCCCGTATATCGCGCCGGCGGAGCGCGCGTAATTTTCCGTGAAAAGACAGTTGACGATGCTCGGGCTGCTTTCTTCGTAATTGCAGATGCCGCCGCCCGCCCCGGCTGCGTTGGCGGTGAAAGTGCACCTCTCTATTGTCGGGCTCGCTCGCATATTGCGCAGGCCCCCGGCCCCCGCACACGGGCCGTACTTGCACACCGCAGGATTGTTCCCCGCAGTCACCGTAAAACCATCGAGCCCGGCCGAGCCGTCGGTATCCCAAGCCTCTACCACACGCCAGCTATTGTCGCCCCGCGTCACTTCCCGCAATATGGCTTCGGGATCAGGATTAGAAACACTGGCATCGTTGCCCTTCAAGTCGCCGCTTAGAATCGTCTCGTATAGCTCGATATCTCTGGCGTTAGGGTCCTGGTGGCCGAGGCCGGCGTAGCCGCCTTGGATTGTAACGCCGTTTATCAGTCTAAACGTAGCCATCCAGTTCCAGTCGCTCATACCGTTAGGTTCGGCAGCGCTCCTGTCCGGCTGATAAACCCCCTGCGCTACTCGAATCTCCACAGGTTTTTCAGAAGAGTTGGCATCGGTCAAGGCATCCTGGAGGAACCTATACGCATCAGCCCAGCAAGTCCCGGTATTCACCCCCGCCGCATTGGCATCCACATAAATGGTCTTTGCGTACGCGCCCCCGCCGAGAGCCGCAGACACGACCGCAATCGCAACAATCGCCCGCTTCATAATCAACCCTTTAGCCAAAAATCTCACAATTATCATTTATTATACCGCCTCTTTGGCAAAGTGCAAGCTCTTTTTTTCATTTTCTTGAAGATTTTTTCTATTTCCCGCCGAATCCCCGCCCAGACAGCAATCAAGGGCCTCATTTTCGCGGCCTCCCGTAACCTTGATGTCTTTATCCTTAGATTATACCAGCTTCTCGCCTCGTTTCAAGAACAAAATAGAGTTGTTGTGCCCCGATTCTTTCGGTTCTTTTCATTTTTTCATGTCTGCTCGGCGAGACAAGGTTGAAACATGTGGTATTATCTGATAAGAAACCAAAGATGACCCGGCCGGCGGGAAATCATCGTTTGACAACCAGTAACATTTATTAGTGAGACAAACCGATGAAGAGAATCGTTGTTCTCGACGGCTATACGCTGAACCCGGGGGATTTGTCCTGGAAGGATTTGGAGGCTTTGGGGCGGTGCACGGTTTACGACCGCACCGCTCCGGAAGATACCGTCGCGCGGGCCGAAGCCGCTGAGGTTGTCATTACGAACAAGACCGCGTTGTCGTCGGGCGTAATCAGGCAGCTTCCAAACCTCAAATACATCGGTGTCTTAGCCACGGGTTACAACGTCGTGGATATCGAGGCGGCCCGCAGCCGAGGCGTCCTCGTCACCAACGTCCCGGCCTACAGCACTCAGTCGGTTGCCCAGATGGTGTTCGCTCACCTGCTGAACCTCGCTCTGCACGTCGGGCGGCACGCCCAAACGGTAAGCAGCGGGAATTGGTCTTCCTGCCCGGACTTTTGTTATTGGGATACGCCCCTGATTGAGTTGGCGGGGCTGACGATGGGGATAATCGGCTTGGGAAGGATAGGCCGAGCCGTTGCCGGGCTCGCACTGACCTTTGGAATGAACGTGATAGCCTATGATATCGCCGCGCCGGCGGATGTGCCGCGGGGATGCCGGCTCGTCGAGCTGGACGATGTGTTTCAAGCAAGTGACGTAGTATCTCTGCATTGCCCGCTTACCGCTGAGAACAAGAATTTCGTCAATCAACAGCGCCTGGCGATGATGAAAGAGACGGCTTTTCTAATCAACACAAGTCGCGGGCCCCTGGTCGATGAGGGGGCTTTGGCCGATGCACTGAACAATGGGAGCATCGCGGGCGCGGGGCTGGATGTGTTATCGTCCGAGCCGCCTGAAAAGGATAATCCTCTGCTCAGTGCGAAGAACTGCTTCATCACACCTCATATCTCCTGGGCGACGCGTGCGGCGCGGGAGCGACTGCTGAAGGCAGCCGTCGAGAACGTGGCGGCGTTTTATGCGGGCAAGCCGCAGAACGTTGTCACCTGATCCGAGCGGCCTTATGTGGTGACACGATGCTCCTGCCCGGCCTGCCGGGATCGGTTATTTCGGCTGCCACCAGATGTTGTCAATCGATAAGTTGAATGCCGAAGAAGGCGGGTCGCCTTTGAGCATGAACATTTGATGCACGGTGTGGAAATCGATGCTCTCGAATTTGCGGAGAGGGACGGCGACCTTGTGCCATTTGCCGTCGCGAGGAAATCCGAGTTCGGCCGACTCATCTCCTAAGGGCAGCCATGACTCGCCGCGTCTGGAGCTTTTGATTCCGACACTCATGGGCGTCTTGGAGATTGTCTTTATGTCGAAGTGCAGGCGGCCGTCGGAGTAGTTGCTCATGTTTCGGAAGTTCGGGAGGAAGACTCCGGCGCCGAACCAATTGCCCGCAGCTATATCGAAGGACCAGCATTTACTTCCTTCCGAAGGATTTGTCGAGGCTGCCTCGGCCATGTTGTTCCAGGTGTAAAGGGCGGCTGCGGCTGCGTAATTAAAGTCCGGGTCTGAGCCGTCTTCATATCGAAGAGAAGTCTTGACGGGCTTTGTTTCCGTGAAGATTCCGAAGTCGCCTGTTTCCTCGGTATCCTTTGCGAGATAGAGCTTCGTATGCTCGTTGCTCGAAAGGCGAATCCAATCGACGTACATCTTTGCCGGCAGCGAGGCCGTCACTGCGCGTGGAGTGGATACTCCGGTATAGGACGAGTTCCAGCCGCCGACGGCGATGTTGAGGATGATGAAGAACGGCTGATGAAACTCTCTGAGGTGATCGGCGGTGATATCCCACGAGGCGAATTCGACGCCGTCGAGATAGAACTTCATATACTCAGGTGTCCATGAGATTTTATAGAGATGGTAATCGAGGTTGAGATCGACGGGGGCATCGAGCCAGGCATCGTGCATGCCTTTTCTGCCGTTTGCACCGGCGAAGTGCAGGGCGCAATTGATTTTTCTGCGCTGGAGGCCCTTGTCGATACCGGCTTTCGAGCCCATCTCAAGGATATCGGCCTCTCCGCACATCGGCCATCCGATTCCAGGAGAGTTATTGCCGAGCATCCAGAACGCTGGCCAGAGGCCGTTGGCGGTGTCGGGGACTTTGATTCGGGCTTCAAGTTGTCCGTATTCGAAGGCGAAGCGGCCCTGGGTGAGCATTCTGGCGGAGGTGAATGATTTGCCGCGATAGTCTTCGCGGCGGGCCTCGATTACGAGGCTGCCGTTTTCTATGTAGGAGTTTTCGGTGCGAGCGGTATCGTATTCCATCTGGCCGTTGCCGAAGCCGTGGCCGCCGACGTCCCAGGTCCAGACGGAACGATCGATGGCGTCGCCGTTGAATTCATCGGACCAGACGACATCGGAACGTGCCGAATTGGAGGCTATGCAGGAAATGATAACGACTGTAGCTGCTACTCTTCGATACATAGTAATACCCTTTAGATCAATGGCGGTATCAGCGTCCGCCCGGATGATAACAGAAAAACGTCGGCTGGTAACGCAAATAGGGTTACCTGTGGGCAGTGCGGGGTGAATTGGGTTTGTTTGGGTTTGTTTTTTCGAGCTGGGCAGAGGCCGTTTTTTCCATAACTCCTTGTAGTAGAAAGGCTTGCGTTGTTTTTGCCGTTCGGGAAATTGGGTTTGTTTTGCATAATTGAGTCGTGGACGCGCGGCAGATTGGGCAAAATGGGCGAGTGAGGAAGACAAGGCTCAAAGCGTGAAGAGCACAATTGCGGAGTCCCGAGGGCGGTGGGAAGGTTTTTTGACTATCTTGTTGTGTTCTCATACCAATGACCTACTAATAGTTTGATAAGTATTATACTTGATGCTGGATTGGATGTCAAGTGAATTGTATGCCACAGAGGACCTGTGGCGGCTTCCGGCCGCAAACAAATCCGAAATGCTCCGCAGGACACCTTACGGTGGAAACAAATTCAAATGAGGAAGACTCAAAATTCGAAACAAGCTGCAACATCTTACTATCACGCTACTTATGACAGGGGTGTCGCAAAATGAAGCAGAAACAACAAGAAGTTGACGGTTTGCAATACGGAGATAAGGATGCTCGTTATCGTTCTGTAACATCGTAACAGAAAAGCGTTCCGTGATAGCGGAGATAGAGCCGTCCGTCGAGGAGGACGGGATGGGCCCAGGCGTCGTTTACTCGTTTCTCGGTCAGTATGAATCGGCCTTTGATTTCTAAGCTATTGGGGGTGATTTCGAGGAGGGCTACGTTGGCTTGTTCGTCGAGGATGTATAGTCTTTTGTCGGCGTAGATTGGTGCTCCGGTTGTGAATTCTTTCAGCTCGTATTTTGTTTTTCCGGTTTGCCAGTCAACTGCGAACCACCATTTGAGTTCTTTGTATCCGGCGGAGAAGAGGATTCCATCAACGAGAACGCCGCTGCCGGTTACGGTATCGAGTGACATATTCGTCCAGAGGTGCTCGGCTGCGATGCCCCGGCCGTCGGCGAGGAGTTGGTACGCCCTGCCGTGCTCGGCGTATGGGGTGACGTAGAATATTCGGCCGGAATCATAGATCGGCGTCGATATATTTGTCCCGAACCGGTTCTTCAACGGAACCATGCAGAGCAATTTGCCCGTATGGGCATCGACTGCGAACCCGTGCGCCGATGAGCAATTGGCAATCACTCGGTGCCCGCCGTATCGAAAGAGAATAGGCGAGCAGTGCGAAGTGACGTCATCGCCGAGCGGCTGCGTCGTCCAGACGGTCCGGCCGTTTCGCTTGTCTAATGCGGCCATAAGCGCCTTGGCCCCGCCAGGCGTAACAATCACCCGCGATCCATCGACAAGCAGACATTCACTCATGGCCCAGGTAATATTCTTACCGTCGAACCTCTCCAGTACGTTGACGGCCCATACCTCATCTCCCGACGCCGCATCTATGCACGCCACGCGGCCGTGCGCGTTCATGTTGTACACTCGCCCTTCGGAAAAGGCGCAGCATGCGCGCGCCCCCGGAAACGAGCCCTTCCAAGCCGGCCCGTTTTTGGCTCGCCACTGCTCATTGCCGCTGCGGTCAAATGCAAAGACGATCAGATCATCGCCAACGTCCCCGGTGACATACAGCCGCTTGCCGATAATAATCGGCGAGGCCCACCCTTTGCCCAGGCCATCGACCTTCCAGAGCAATTCAGGGCCACCCTGCGGCCAGCTCTGCAATAATCCCTTCTCATCCGAGATACCATCCCGTCGCGGCCCGCGCCACTGGGGCCAGCCCGGCTCGGGCGAGGCCATCAGACCATCGCCAGCCGTCGCGACACAGGTAATTATCGTTACGGCCAGTAAAGACGCGATCACGAAACGCATTGAAGTAGTACTGCATTTCATAAATGAGACGACTATAAGGGAAACGGAATTTGCGTGTTTGAATAGCTTTCTCCGCTCGCTTCGCTCGGTCGAAATGACAGTGTAGGGCGTTCGCTTGGTCGAAATGATAGTATAGTCGCGAAGGTTACGAAACGCGGTACTACACCTGCTGATTAAATGTTGGTTCATTGGCGCGCCCATTCGTTCATAAGCGCCATCAAATCGCGGCGCGGATAATTCCACGCCTTCTCGACGGCGGCCTCGACTAAACTCAACAAGGCCCTGTAATCTATGTCCTCGCGGCTTTGGTAAGTCGCTTCTCTGCATTTCGCCGTTCCGCCCGCTGATTGTGCCAAAGGGGCCACCAGGAAAAGGCTTTGCCGGGGACGATGAATATCGATCCAATCGGCCCGTGAGATTGCCGCGGCCTTATGGCAGCCACCGCAGCGGTTTTCGTGAATCTTTGTGATTGCGCCGACCAGCTCGGTGTCGGCGGGCGGGCTGTACGCCGCCTGCTGCTGCCTCTTATTAACGAACCGGTCGTGATAGGGGGCGTTGCCGTCGATCCACGTCACCAACCGCAGAAACTCCGCCCGGCTCAAATTGGCCCGCTTGCCGCAAGGGCCGTCGCGGAGTACTCGGATGAGCTTGCTCTTGTGCGATCCAAATTCGAGAGGCTGCGTAATCGCCGAGTCGCCCTGAACCGGCGACCAGGATACGAGGTGTCGCTCAATTATAGTCTCGAACGCCCGATTGGCCCCATAGCCCGGTACGTAGTCCGAATGTCCGGGCCCCTGCTTTGGCCCGGCCGACAGGCCCCCGTAGAAATCCAGACCGCCCGCAGGGCTCAGGCCGCTGTGGCAGCTCACGCAATGCTTATCGAAGATCGGCTGAATGTCACGCAGAAAGCTAATCGCCTGCCCGCCCCACGCGGGCGGAACAGGATCCAGAGGCTCACGCTTCAGGGCCAGCGGAGTCCGATTCCCCCCCGGCCTCGGCGCCTCTTCCCGGCTCTCGTGACATCCCACGCAGCCTCGGACTTCGCCGGGCTGAAAACTGATGAACGAACGCATCCGACGCAGCTCCATGTGATCCTTATCGAGCAGTTGGAAATAGACCGGCGTATCGGCGGGGACGCGGAAATGAGCGCTGCCGTCGCTCTCTATCGGGACCGTTCCAATCACGCGCACGGGCGTCCAGTTATTCGGATATGCCTTCTCGGTATATCTATGCCCACCGAACTGGTTGTCATAAGGCCACTGCAGCCGTTGAGAGATGCGGAGGAAACGGGCCTGGCCCGGAGAGACCCCATCAACTCCGTATGTCACGTTGGCCACCGAGCAGACGGCGCAGGATTTGTTCGGGTCGGTCGCATCCGGCAGGATGGGGGGCCTCGGACGAGGCACAAGCGGCGTCGGAATAAAGCAGGAAATACCCTCATCGCGGTAGATCAGCTCCTTCGTGCCGAATACGTCAATAAGATATATCGCATAGCCGGCCGGCTCGGTCTGAGCATTGGAATAGGAATAGCTCGCCAGAAAATACTTCTCCGAGAGCGGCCATACCGTCGAATAGAAACCGCTCGAATCAAACACGCCCCCTTCATGGACAGTCTGGCCCGACATGCCTCCTTCAGGCGGCTTTACGCCGGGTGTCACTATCCTGATTCCGTTGGTACTGTTCATTCCGGCACTCGGAGTAATCACGACCACCGGCCCGGCCGCAAGCGTATGATGCCCCGCGGCAACCGCCGCCAGCTTACTCATGCCCAGGCCGGGGATCGAGCGCACGTCCTCCAGCGCCCAGGGGTCGTTGAAATGCTGCTTGAACAAGGCGTCTGCCCCGGTGCCATCCGGCCTAATCACCCAGATAGACTGTATATTCGCCCAGCCGCGTTCCTGGTATTCCCACCGGGTATAACCGATTGTCCCGTCGGCAAGAGTATGGGGCAGGTAATCGCCGTCCTTCGAGACGCTCATCCACCGGATATTGCCGCCGTCCGGGCGACAGACAAACAGATTGCACGAAGTCTCGTCCTTGTCGTACTCGTTGCACTGAAGAGAGCACCCGCACCGCTCCGAGACGAATACAATGTCGCCATTCGGGGCATACGTCGGGTCCAGGTCACTCCATTGTCCATCCGTAATCTGACGAAGATTCGTCCCGTTTATGTTAACCTCGTATATATGAATCGGTTCTTGGGTCCGGCGCAAGTGGTAATTCGTCAGCCTGTCCATCCAACCGGCTGGCGGCTCGTTGCTCTTCGCCCCGGCATAGCCAAAGACCACCCGATCCGCATTCCACCA
>JAFGTU010000036.1 GCA_016933985.1 Sedimentisphaerales bacterium
GGGGCGAAGGTGGGGGATTGTATTTGCGTGACCGGCTCGCTGGGCGGGTCGGGGCACGGCAGGCATTTGGAGTTCGAGCCGAGGGTTAGAGAGGCGATGCTGATTGCCGGGACGGTGAAGGTTAACTCGATGATTGATATCAGCGACGGGTTGAGCAGCGATCTGAACCGAATTTGCGCGCAGAGCGGAGTTGGGGCGATTATTAGGGCTGGGTCGATACCAATATCCGACGAGGCTAAAAGGAATGAGGATCCGCTTGGCTCGTCGCTTAACGACGGCGAGGATTTTGAGCTGCTGTTTACTCTTTTGCCGCAAGAGTGCGAGAATTTGTTAGAATGTTGGGAGGGACCGATTGCGATTACGAAGATTGGCACGATTACCGATACGCAGAAAATGCAGATAAGGATGGGTGACGGCGAGGTTCGGGACTTGCATGCCAAGGGGTACGACCATTTGAAGGATTGAAGAACAGTGTTATGGAGGTATGAATTATGAGAAGTCGATGTCTGGTTGGATTGATGAGCGTGATTGCGGTTTTGGCTCTGGTTGTGGCGGCCTGTGCGGAAAATAAGGCGGGGGGAAGTCCGGTTGTGCCGGCTGTCAATGCCGAGGGGTATATCAGCATTCCGCTGAGCGGTGATTATGATTTTCAGAAGGTGGGTGTCGGGGATTTGGATGGGGACGGGGCTTATGAGTATGTTATCAAGCAGCCTAACTTCAATACGGATCCATACCAGCAGCCGGGGTATTGGAAGAAGAGCACGACGACGTATAAGCTTGAGGCGTATCGGCTGGACGGGACGATGCTTTGGCGCTACGATATGGGGTGGTCGATCGAGGCTGGGATTTGGTATTCGCCGTGGATTGTTTATGACGTGGACGGCGACGGCAGGGCGGAGGTGTATTGCAAGGCGGGCGAGGGGGACCCGCGGGACGAAAAGGGGCTTGTCCAGACGGGGCCTGAGTACCTGGTGAAGCTCGACGGGCGGACGGGGAAGATAGTGAATAAGATTGCGTGGCTCAGCAGGGATGGGTATCCGGATTACAACTACTACTGCCGGAATTTTCTTACGGTTGCGTATCTCGACGGTAAGAAGCCGTCGCTAATTATGCAGCGGGGGACATATAACCTGATTAAGACGCAGGCGCTGGACAAGGATTTCAAGCAGATATGGTATTGGGAATCGCCGCAGGAGCAGAAGAAGTACGCCGGGCAGGGTTCTCACGGCTTGATATCGGCGGACGTCGATGGGGACGGTCGGGATGAGCTGGTGATTGGGGCGGCCGTTATCGACGACAACGGGAAGGGGCTCTGGACTCTGGAGATGGGGCATCCTGATGTCTGCTACTGTGCGGATATCGACCCTGATAATCCTGGTCTGGAAGTATTTTACGGGTTCGAGACACGGCAGGAGACCGATGGGATATGCGTTGTCGATGCTAAGACCGGGCGCAAGCTTTGGACTCATAAGAAGCGGACGCGTCATGTTCACGGGCAGGGGATGGCGGCGGATATTTTGGCGGAGTATCCGGGTATGGAGGTCTTTAGCGGAGAGCGTGATCTCAAGGAGCGTTGGCTTTACAGCTCGCAGGGCAAACTGATTGAGTTTAGCGAGACGGGGGCGCTTAGTCCGCGTCCGGTATGGTGGGATGGCGACCCGCAGAAGGAAGTCGTGGTCAATGGGGCGATTCGGGACTGGGGGGGCGAAGCTATTCAGCCTGTTAAGGGCCAGGTTGTGCTGGTTGTTGATTGCCTGGGGGATTTTCGCGAGGAGGTTATTACGAGCCTCGAGGGAGAGCTGCGGATTTACACAACCAATATCTCGACTTCCGAGAGCCGGACGCCCTTGATGCAGGATCGTCAGTATCGTCTGGGGATTGTTGCCCAGACGATGGGTTATTACTACCCGGCTCAGTTGGGGCTTGGTAATTGATTATTGATAATTGACTATTTGTCCCGCTTCGCCGGGTCTGTGTCGGGGATATTGGTTGTTTCGCAATGGTCGTGGCTTTTGACACTGTTTCAAGTTCGCCGGAGGAGACGATTGAGATGGGGCGAAGGATAGGGCGAGGGCTCCGAGGCGGGGAGGTGATAGGTCTTTGCGGGGCTTTGGGCAGTGGAAAGACTCATCTCGTCAAGGGTATCGCGGCTGGCGCCGGGGCGGCGGATTGCGGGCAGGTCACCAGTCCGACATTTGTCATAGTCAATGAGTATGCCGGTCGGCTGGAGATCTATCATATAGATGCTTATCGGCTGCATTCCGCTGCGGAGTTCGAGATGATCGGGTTCGATGATTATTGCCATGCGGGGTCGGTTGTCCTTATCGAATGGGCCGACAAGGTCGAATCGATTCTGCGGGGTATTGATCATATTATTATAGAGCTTGAACACGCTGGGGAGACTAAGAGAGGCATACACATCAGGAATCTACCCGATTATATCGGCTGTTGAGAGGCAATCCGCCGTAGCCAGCGGCATTTGTGATTAGCCGCTTAGAGCGTGGAGAAGAGGCTAATTCCTCAAGCTGATTGGCTTTTATATAAACATTGTGCTATTTGAATTGGCGGCGGGAGGGGCGAATTATTTTTGCGGCTATTTTGAGGGGGTAATTTTGTTTCCTATATTTTGGTTGGACACTTAGTACGGGGCCTGGAAAAGAGGTTCCGTAGCGTTTTCGGACGCGGGACTTTGAAGTCCTATTGTCCGGGAGGTGTCCGCAAGAGAATGTTGAAGTATCTTAGTTGTTTGTTGTGTTGCGTTGTTGTTTTTTTTGGAGGATTCGGAGTTCATAGAAGGTTGTGCGGGTAGTTAAGTATTGTATCGATTAGGTCGATACATGGTATCGTGAGGAGAACTGTTACATTGGATGTTGTTCGTCCTTGAAACGTTAAGAAACAATTTTAGTGAGAAAAGGGGTATGAAAATGAAAAGCGGCTTTACATTGGTTGAAATCCTGATCGTGGTGGTCATTCTCGGTATCCTTGCGGCTATTGTGATTCCTCAGTTTACCGAGGCGAGCACCGAGGCGAAAACTTCAAGCCTTTGCACGGACCTTCAGACGATGCGTTCGCAGATCGAGCTGTACAAGATTCAGCACAACGATGCTCTGCCCAGCGCCGCAGCGGTAGGCTTTGTCGCAGCCTTGACGGGCCAGACGGATATTGCCGGAGCGGCCGGGACCGACTATGGTCCATATTTGCAGAAGATTCCGACGAACCAGTTTAATGACAGCTCGACTATTCGAATTGACGGTGCTGCCGCCGGTGCAGGGACAGATGGCTGGCAGTTCGATACCGCGACAGGCGGTTTTTATGCGGACGACAGTGCTGCACACGCGGCTCTCTAAGAATTTAATAGAACGTGCCGTGCATTATTACAGTTGATTGCCGCGCACGTCTGTGGAAATCGCAGGAATGCAATTCAAGGCTGGCCATGCTGGGTATATACCGACAGGTGGCCAGCCTCTTTTATATTGATTATTGATAAATGATTATTGTGCTGGGAGGCGCGAGGCAGAAAGACTATGGACAACATACTGCACAGCAAACGTAAGGGATTTTCTTTGGCTGAGGCGATGATGGCTACTGTTGTGCTGGGCATCGCTGCGGCCGGCGTTCTGTTGCCGTTTACAGCGGGTGCGGCGGCGCGTGCGGAGGGGGGGCGCCGGAGTTTGGCTTCAGGTTTGGCTGCGGAGCTTGTCGAGCAGATAATCCGGACGGATTTTGATGCAATAATCACAAACTATGGCGGATACGTTGAGGCTGAAGGCCACGTCAAAGACGCCGGCGGGGTGGAGTTTGCCGATTCGAGGTATGCCAAGCTCAGCAGGTCTGCGAGCTGTGAGTATGTTTATTTGCCGGAGGAGAGCGGCGCAGCGGATCCGAGATTCATCCTGGTTACCGTCAGGGTGTGTTACAACGGCAAAGAAATCGAAAAGGTGGACAGGCTTGTGAGCCAATAAGGCCAATGGGAAGAGCAAAACGATTATCATCTGATTCGGGTGGCAAGGGCTTTACTCTTGTTGAGCTGCTGGTTGCTCTTTCTGTTTCGAGCATCGTTTTGGCGGCGGTGGCGACGCTGGCCTACGCGATGAGTTCGGCCAATGACTCGACGGACGATACAAGCGTCAAGCAGGCTCAAGTTCGGTATGCGACTTTGCGTCTTTCGGAATTGCTTCGGCACAGCAAGCTAATATGCTTTGCGGGTCCGGATGATTTTGCGGTTTGGCGGGGCGACGATAATGGGAACGGGCAAATCAATGCCAGTGAGCTGGTCCTTGTTGAGAAGGGCTCAAGCGGAGGGCATTTACAGCTTTGCGATTTTCCCGTTGCGGGGAGCGATCCGGTTGTCGCTCTAAGCTCCATCCAGGCGTATTCAACGAGCTGGTGGCTGTCGGCGGGTTTGAGTATTCGTCGGACGACGTTGATAGGGCAGTGCAGCAATATGGAATTCAGCTTTGACGCATTGCCTCCGTGGGCGAGGTTTGTGAATGTTTCTTTTGAGCTTTTCGAGAACGGCTTTTCGAGGGAGTACGAGATAAGCGGTTATGTTCGAGGCTGGGGCGGGAACCTGCTCAACGCAGCAGGCGACGCTCTTGTTCTTATCGACGACGATTAGTTGCAGACCATAGGACAGAAGATGGCGAGAATCATCAATATCGAAGTCGAAGATTCGCCAAGGCGGAATCCGCCGTTGGTTGTGGGGAATCAATTATCAGTGACTCATCGAAAAGGTGTGGCTCTGCTGGTTGTCCTGTTTGTGGTAATGGTGATAGTCGTTACCTCGATTGGTTTTTTGTCGAAGAGTGACGTTGAGCTGGCGTGCGGGGGGAATATGGAGCTCTGGACGGAGATGGTTTACACGAGCGAATCGGGTCTTGAGGAAGCCAGAGGATTGATAATGAGCCCTCAGGAGATTGGCTCAGAGTATTGGACGGGCGGCGCCGGCAGGCAAATAGCCGGGGGCGACGATTATTACGACGTCAGGATTGTCCGCGACGATTCCGACCCGACGGACCGGTGCAATTATACGATAGACTGCAATTCCTATCGCCTGCAAGGGGGGGAAAAGGTCGGCCGGAACAACGTGACGGCTCAATTGCGGCTGGACCCGTGCATCGCATACTGGGTCGGAACTGGCGACAGGATGTCACGGCGAATCACTATCAACGGCGATATGTATTGCGCAGGCATTGTGGGAACGCAGGCGACCATCAACGGCGATGTGTTCGCCAAGAGCACTATAAGCGGCGCGGGCATTGAGGGGAAGTCTAATCAATATGTCACCGAGGCGCCCGTGGATTGGCCCGGGATTGAGATAAGCGACTACAGTCCGAGTTACTATTTGGGCGTCGGCAGTTATTCATCTGAGAATATCGGTTCTTCCGTTCATCCGATCGGGACTTTCAATCCTTCCTCGGCGAATCCGGGCGGGATTCGTTATTATACGAGCAATGCCGAATTGCCGGGCGGCGTAAATATCACCGGCATGCTTGCTATTGGCGGCGACTTGAGGGTAAGCGGGGTAAATGTGATCAGCGCGGTGAAGAACTTCCCGGCTCTCTTGGTGACCGGTGATTTGATAATAGAGCCCGGCGGCGCGCTGGAGGTCAATGGACTTGCATTAGCAGGAGGCGAGGTTGAAATCAGCTCTGACGGGGGGCTCCTTGATATTGCCGGTGCGCTCTTTACGAAGAACGGCATCTCAGAGACAGTAGTGGATTCATCCGGGAACGGGCGCGGCGGCGTGATGGCCAGTGACATTGCGTGGGCGCCCGCCGGAGGGTATTCAGGAGGCGGCGCGCTTGACTGCGACGGTCTGAATGATGAGGTTATAGACAGTCAGGCCGGCAGCTACCTGAACGGCTTATCCGCAATTACGGTTTCGGTATGGGTGAAGTCGGATGTTACGTCTGAGAACCGCGGCATATTGTATTCCTGCCAGGTAACAGACGTCGATTCTGATCTTGGGATTCGCTATGACAAGGCCGGCGTGTATGGCGGCGGCGTCAACGGAATAAAGGCGTCTTTAAGGGCGACATCAGGGTACACTCAAATCGAGAGCAGCTCCAATATGCAGACTACCAATTGGCAGCATTTGGCGCTGGTGTGGCAGAGCGGGTCAAGTCTTAAGCTTTACATTAATGGCGTTTTGAATCCTCTGAGGTACAGTAGCGGCGCGGTTTCGGGAGTGACAACCGGCGTCACCAAACTGATACTCGGCTCCGGGGCCAAGCGGAAATTCTGGGACGGCTTGTTGGATGATCTTCGGATTTACAACCGCGTGCTGGACCCGAACGAGATCTATCCCCCGGTCGATGGTTTGAGCGGTCTGCTTACACACTGGCGGCTGGATGAGGCGGGCTGCGACGTGGATATAACTGCGGCTCCGTGCAAGACGGCGCTTATGACATGGTCTGCCGACGGCTTGGCTGAGAAGTGGGAGCAGGTTGGCGGGGCGTTTTTTAGAAGTATCGGAAGAAGAGAATAGCGGGATAGGCTACTCTGCAAAGTTAGCAACGTAGTACGAGGGCGGCGTTTGATAGATGATTCAGCCAAGACTTGCTTATCGGCCTTTGCCTGCGCTTGAAAGAAAAATCCGCAATGCGGTGATGTAGTGTTTTATGTCGTTCAATCCGTCACGGCATCGAAATCGGCAACGACTGTCGGAGAGACTTTTCTGACGATTGTGCCGATTCTATCAGTCTTGGTTACGACAAAGCTGTGCAATGATGCTGATAATTCCAGGAATGTGCGTGAAAGGCCGGCGGGAGTCCGTAGTGAAACGGCGATTTCGGGTAAAGGGCAGGGTCAGATAATGTAAAGGCCGAAACCGCAGTTCGGCACAGTTAAACAGACTGGTTAAGACGGGCATCCAAGAGGACGAAAAGAATAACAGAATCTGTGTGTTAATACGGCTGTGCCATGGCTTAACCAGTGTTTGTCAACAAAGTGAGAAGGTTGATGATGTACGATTCGACATATCCAGGGAAAAGGCTGCATTGTGGGCATCGGGCCTCAGCGCACCCGGCGGCGGTGAGACGGCCCGGTCGTGGTTTCACCATTATCGAGATTCTTATTGTGGTTGTGATACTGGCGATAGCGGCGATGACGGCGATACCGATGATAAGCTCAGCCGGTTCGGTGCAGGTGAGGTCTGCTGCAAATATGATTGCGGCGGATCTCGAATATGCCAAGTCTCTGGCAATCACGAAGGGTCAGAATTTTACAGTGGCCTTCGATGCGAGCGGCGACAGCTACAGGATAGA
>JAFGTU010000259.1 GCA_016933985.1 Sedimentisphaerales bacterium
GATGTATAACATACATCAAATTGAATAGCGTATATCGAAGTCGAAGCAAAGCGAAGATGAAGATCCCGATTCATCGGGAATACCCACTAAACTGATTATGGATCGTTAACATGAGAACCATAGAAGCAAATCAAGTCCCCGATCACCTGAAGCAGCTCATGGCCGGAACAACACACAATAATCAACCTGTCCTGAGCGAAGTCGAATGGATCATCAATATTATACCCGCTCAGCCCTCAACATTCTGCCTCCTGTCTCCTGTATTCTGCTTTCTCTCTATGCCACCCATCCTGCCCATCTTCCCACCCCTATCTTCCTTCTTAGTGCCTTGGTGCCCTTGTGGCTGCAACTCAATTATGCAAAACAAACCCAATTCCCAAACCCACAAAACCACCGCAACATCTTGCAATCAAAAGACTTACGCTAATTTCCCGCCCAGCTCCGCTCGAAAAAACAAACCCAACGCGTCCCGAGCGGAGTCGAGGGATCAAACCCAATCCCAGCCCCCCGCCATCGTCCATCGTCTGTCCTCCGTCGTCTTTCGTCCTCCCGTTTCCTGTCTCCTGTCTTCTGTCTTCTTCGTGCCTTTCTGTCCCTGTGCCCTGGGTATTCGCGGCTATCACTCAATTACGCAAAACAAACCCAATTCCCAAAACCACAGAATTACCCCAATCCCTTTTCTCCCAAGGACTTACGCCAGTTTTACCGCCACTCTCCGCAAAAAAAACAAACCCAAACAAACCCAATCCTCCCGCCCCGCCGCTATACGCTTCACGCCTGCCCCATAGGGGAAATACGACCCGTTCTCTACACTTCCGGCCGCGGCAGCAGCCCCGCCCGCTCCAATATCACCGGCGTGATGCTCTCCCAGCCTATCGGCATCAGGTGGATCCCCGCCACTCCCTTGATCTTCCTGACCTGCTCAATCATCTCCAGGCAGATTTTGATGCCTTCTTCCTTCTTCGCCTCCTTGTCCTCCACGGCCTGCATCCTCTTGATAAGCTCATCCGGGATGCTCATGCCCGCTACTTCGGTCTTCATATACTCCAGGGCCTTGTGCGAGCGAACGGGCGTCAGCCCCGCCATGATATACACCTTCTCATGCAGACCCTCAGCCACGACCATATCCATCCACCTAGCGAATTTCTCCACGTCGAAAACGCACTGGGTCTGGATAAAATCGGCCCCGGCCTCGACCTTCTTGCCCAAGCGCAGAACCCTGTACTCGAACGGGTCGGCAAAAGGATTCTCAACGGCCCCTATGAACAGTCTCGGCTCATGCTCCTTTATCTCATCGCCCGAGAGAAATTGCTTATCGTCCCTCATCCTCTTGACCATCGCAATCAACTGCACCGAGTCTATATCGAAGACATTGGCGGCCTGGGGGTGGTTGCCGAATTTCTGGTGGTCGCCGGACAGGCAGAGCAGATTCTTCACCCCCAAAGCCGCCGCCCCGAGGATGTCGCTTTGCATAGCGATCCTGTTCCTGTCCCGGCAGACCATTTGCACGACCGGCTCGACCCCGCACGACAATGCAATCGCCGCCGCGGCAATGCTCGACATCCGAACTATCGCCGTCTGGTTGTCGGTGATATTGGCGCCCTCGACGTTGCCGAGGCAGTACTGCGCCTTTTTCTTTATCGCTTCGGGGTCGGCATTCTGCGGCGGGCCCAATTCAGCCGTCACCGCAAATTCCCCCGCCGTGAGAACCTTTTCCAATCTGCTGCCGGATTTCATAGCATCGCCTCTTCGAATTTGGTTTTTCTCTGCCCTGCGTTGGTGCTGGTTCGCCAGTCTTTCGGCTGCCTCACCTGTTTCAGATTATCGAGCCTGCCCAACTTCTTTAGCCGGTCGTATATCAGTTGCCACGCACAGTCAACGTCCTTATCGACCTCGCACTTTCCATTGGCCGAGCCGCCGCAAGGCCCGTTCAGTAGCTTCTTGGCGCACCTGGCAATCGGGCAAACGCCGCCCGTCCATTCCAAAACACAGTCGCCGCAGCCCGCGCATCTTTCGTCCCAGAGGGCGTGCTCGATGGGATACCCCATGAACTTCGTATTCAGCCCCGGAATCGTTATAGTATCGGGATGCCGCTCGCTCATCGCCTGCACGCCCACGCCGCACGCAATCGAGAGCACGGCATCGACCGATTTGAGGTCGTCTTTGAGCTGGTCGATAAACTCGTATTCGCACTGCCTCTCCGGCGTACATTCAATAATCTCAATCGCCCGGCCCTGCTTCTTTCTGGCCATCTTTATCTGCGAGGCCAGCAGCTCGACCGCCTTTGCCCCGCCGGAAAAGCAGATAGTGACGCACCCGCCGCAACCGGCTAACATTATCTTGTCATATTCTTTTATCGAATTGAGTATCTCTTCGATCGGCTTTCTATCGGCAACGATCATGTCAGTGCCCTTTCTTTGAGAAAATCCCCAACCTCGGTGATGTGCTTATGCAGCCCCAAATCTTTCGGCTCGATTCCCAAAGCCAGGCCCATAAGCTGTGTGAAGTAGAATATGGGTATGTTGAATTTCGTATTGAACTTGGCGTTGATCTGCGTCTGCCTGCCGTCGAGATTGGCGTGGCAGAGCGGGCAGCCGACCGAGATAACGTCGGCCCCGACCGATTCGGCGTCGGCCAGAATCTTTCTGGTCAACTCGAGCACGACGTCGGTCTTGGTCAGTGCGAAGGCCGCTCCGCAGCAGAACGTCTTCATATTCCAATCGACGCCCACGCCGCCGAGCGCCTGGATAAGCGATTCCATCTGTGTCGGGTTCTCGAATTGCCCTTTGCCAGTTACCTTTGGGGGCCTGGTCATAAGGCAGCCGTAGTAGCAGGCGACTTTCAGGCCGTTGAGACTGCGGGTTGTTCTTTGCGCAACAGCTTCGACGCCGAATTTCTCGGTAATAACATCGAGCATGTGATAGACTATGAGATCGCCGGGATATTTCGCATCAATTATCATCTCGACGTCTTTTCTCAGGGCGTCGTCGGCCAATCGCTGCTGGGCGAACTTCAGTCTCGAATAGCACGATGCACAAGGAGCGCAGACTTCCTTCATATCGCCGGTCTCGCGGACCTGGGCGAGGTTTTTGGCCGGCAAGGCAATGGACATCAGGTCGTCGCGCTGGTGGGCGGGCGTCGAGCCGCAGCAAATCCAGTCCTTGATCTCGACCAGCTCTATGCCCAGTTTCTCGCAGACCCTCTTGGTCGAGATATCATACTCAATCCCGGTCGAGTGCAGCGAACAGCCTGGATAATACGCTAATTTCATTTTCTTAGCTTCTTTGCCCTTGAGAACATTTTCATCATTGCAAACGGCTTCTTGAAAGAGGGAAACAGCTTGAGCTTGCCCTTCTTAATCATTTTCATCCCCAGCGCCATATCTTTCGTGGGCTTGCCTGAGAGGAAGTTCAGCGAGCCGACGAGACCCGGCTCATACGCCCGGCCCATAAACCTGATCATCGTCATCCAGAGCCGGTTGAACAACGGCAGCTTGTTGTCATCCGCTTTCAACTTCTTCTCCTGCCCGATGATTCGCATGGTATCGATAACGTGGGCGATATCGATGTCCGCAGGACACCTCGTCGAGCAGGTTTGGCACGATACGCAGTACCAGATAGTATTTTTCTTCATTGCCTCATCGACCATCCCCAATTGTGCGTACCGCATCAACTGGGTGGGCGTACTGTCCATGAACATCCGGCTCGGACAGCCCGATGCGCACTTTTTGCATTGATAGCAGAGAAAGACATTCTCGCCGCTGCGTTTTGCGATTTCTTCAGCGAAACTGCTATCGAGCTTTATGTCTTGTTGTTTGACAACTTTCATTTATCTACCGGCCCCTTTTCGCCGTCAGCCTCTACAGGCCCCAGCTCCTTGATCCTTTCGGTCATCTCCTCGACAATCTCGGCGAAGCGCCCGCCCATCGCCGAGGAAAGATTGAACATCTCGACTCTTTGCGGGTTCGTCCCGATCTCTTCGAGAAGCCTCTTGACGTATGCAACACGCTTCTTTGCGCGGATATTGCCTTCGACGAAGTGGCACTCGCCTTCCATACAACCCGCGACAAAAACGCCGTCGGCGCCGTCCTCGAAGGCCTTCATAAGAAGCAGCGCATCGACCTTACCGGTGCAAGGCAGCAGGATGATCCTGACGTTCGGGGCGTACTGTATGCGCATCGCCCCGGCGAGGTCCGCGGCTGCGAACGCACAGAAATTGCAGCAGTACGCGACTATTTTAGGCTCGAACTCACTCATTCTTCACCAGCTCGCTCGTTTCGTTTAGAAGCGCCTTGGTTTTGGCGATAACCTGGGCATCCTTATAGTGCATCAGTTGGATGGCCTTTGCAGGGCACTCGGCTGCGCAGATTCCGCAGCCGTGGCACATTGCCGCCTCGATCTCGGCGACGCCGTCGGCGTTTATCTGCGGCACGTTATAAGGACAGGTTCGCACGCACGTCAGGCAGGCGGCGCACTTGTCGGCGTCAACGACGGAGACAACGCCGCTGACTTCCATCACCTCGGCCGAGAGGATTCTCGCGGCCCTTGCCGCAACTGCCTGGGCCTGAGAGATGGCCTCGTCGATGAACTTCGGGCTGTGACAGGC
>JAFGTU010000260.1 GCA_016933985.1 Sedimentisphaerales bacterium
CGACAAGAGAGTCGCCGCTCGAAGCATCTTTTCCGCCGGGGCCAATGCAGACGCGGCAATTCAGGCCAGCCATGTCAGGCTGTAGAGGGGCGTCAAGCGGCGAGATGGAATTCGCCTCGGCAACGAAACGCGACCGAAGGCTCTGGATAAAGGCGGTGAAACGGCAAGTCGCGATGAATAGTCTCAGACGATTTGTCAATTCTCTGAGGTCGAGCCGGCCAATTAGGTCTCCGATCTTTAGGCTTCTAAGCGCTGCTGAGAGCCTGCGCAGGCTAAAACGACGCGCCATACGTAGGAATCTCGAACAGCCAACTGAGTCCGCAAGCCCGGAGCAATAACGCGGTCCAATCCAAATCAGCGCCGCAAACACCGAGGCTGAAATCAAGATTGTAATGAAGACTCTGCCCATTCACTCACCCGCCAAGATCACTATTGCACTTTGAAGGAATCCAGTTGGCCGGCCTCCTGCGGCTCCCCGCTTTCGGGGGCTTGCGCCTTCTGGTCAAGGCAAAGATCGACCTCAAGGAGCCTCTTCGATTCAACATCTTCAAAAGAACAGTGCATTCTCTGGTTCAAATCATAGCTGTAAGTAACCTTGATTGGACGTTCCGCCTGCCTCTCCGGCGGTAGTTCCAGCCTGTTGGTCGCAATCTTGTTGACGTATTCAGGCGCCGTGTCCTCGCCCTGCGTTACCGTAACCTCAACCGCCGCCTGTCCCTCAGACAGCGTGTAGAATATCTGCGACGCCTCGCAGGGCAAGGGCGTATTCTTCTTCAGGATAATACGATTCTCGACAATTCGCCGGCCTGTTCTCTTGTCGATTGGAGCACAGATAGTGCCGTAGCTGTGATTGCACACGTCAACCAGTTGGATGTCTCTCAGGCCGCCGGCAATACCCGCGGGCACTGAATCAGGATGTTCACGCAACACCGTCAATCCGGCATGGAGCGCCGCGCCCAGGGCGACACATTCGTCCACGTTCACTGCGTTCTCAGGCTCCGTGCCGAACATCTTCTTCAAACGGTCCTGAACTGCAGGTATCCTGGTGCTGCCCCCGACCAGCAATACCTTGTCGATATCGGTTGGCTTTAACCCCGCCTCGTCCAGCGCAACCTCGACAAGAATATCCGTGCGGGCAAGGTGGGCGGAAATTGCATCCTCGAACATCTCCCGTGTCACCTTAGCCCTCATACTCCCGGCGGAGCCATACAGCATTTTCTTAGCCAGAGCGCGGCGTGAAAGCGCCTTCTTTATGTCTTCGGCCTCGTCCTCGTACTTCGCTCTGTCCTCATCGCAGCTTATAAGCTCTGCGTTGAGCGCCTCCTTGTACATCCGCTCGAGTATCTCCAATACCTTGGCGTCAAAATCAACACCGCCCAGCGCATGGTCGCCCTGCGAGCAGATGATATCCATTTGATGCCCTTGAACATTCATGATGGTGACGTCAAAAGTACCGCCGCCGAGATCGTACACCAGCACTTTGCCTGAGACGTCGCGAGTAGTCGCATAATAAAGCGCCGCAGCAACAGGCTCATTGACAATCCCGATTACGTTGAGGCCAATTGACGTACCGGCATCCATTGTAGCCTTCCTGCGGATTTCGTCGAAATGCGCCGGAACAGAGATGACGGCGTCATGAATTTCGCCGTGCTCTCTTGAGCAATCCTGCTTGAGCTTTTTGAGGATCAAACCGGACAACTCCACCGCCGTCCATTTCTTACCGTCGATCTCTTTGAGATAATCCGTTTGGCCCATGTGCCGCTTTATCCAGCGAACCGACCGTTGAGCATTCAGATGTCGCGAATTGACGGCCTCAATGCCGACCCGGATGACGCCCGGATTATCTTCATCAAAGAAGATCGCCGACGGAGTAAGCCGCTCGCCCTCGCAATTGGGAATGATCTCAGGCCTGCCGATAGCGTTTAGAACAGCCAATGCCGAGAACGTTGTTCCAAGGTCTATGCCTACTATATTTGCCATTGTATGCTCCTATGTTTCTTCTGGCTCCTCGTATTAGCGCGTTGGAGCCCCTGATATACTTATCCGAAAAGCTTCACCTGAGCTGAACGGACCACTTTAAGATTGCTTTCGTCGATAAAATACCGATAACCAGGTCTAACAACCTTGGCGATCGTGCCAGCCTTGCCGGCATCGTCGCAATCCTCTCGCTCTTTGACGGCCTCGGTTGATTTCTCCTGACCATGATAGGGACTATTTAGCTCAGGGGTGAATTGCTCAATGCCGCTCGACTCGAGGGCAAAGATCAGCTCATCCCTAACCTCTTCAAGATGCTTTGTTTCGGCATTTTCTTCCGAGAGCCGCTCGATCCGGCCTTCAAGGTTATCGATACAACGTATGACCCGCAGGCAAAAAGTCCTGATGATGCTCCAGTCATAACCGTCCTGGAGTTTTTCCACACGTTCCTGCTGGGCAGAAGCATATTCGCGGATTGCAGATACCTGTTCGGTGAGGTCTTCCAGGGTGCCGTTGAGCGGGTTTGACTGCTCAGGGGCGCCCTGTCGAGCGTTGTACATCCGCTTGAATTCCTCCATCTGCTTCTCGAGCTCTTTGGCATGTGCCTTCAGGGACTCTTCGAGAACGGCGGCATCATTCCGGCGCTGCGTCAGAACGGTCTGGCTGGCTGCCTCACTACCGCTGCCGCCCACCATGTCGCTGACGCCCCGGCCTGCCGGTCTGCTGGGCGCTTTCTCACGTTTCATCGTTTTTTGCTCGCCGATGACAACCGGAATCTTCTTTCGGTTCTTAGGCGGCCGCGCGTTCCGCAAAGCCCGGCCGTCGCTATCCTCATCACCCGGCGCTGAATCTGCGCTGATGCAGGGCGTGAAACCGCTTGCCTGGGCCGCACGGTCAAATGAGGCATCAGGCGGCTCCTTGATATTGCCGCCTGCCTGGTCGGATGAACCTGGATTATCGGCGAGGTCTGACTCAACCGAAGCCCCTGCCAGCCGACAAACGCCTGCAATAAGGACACGCGCGACGCTTGCTATTAGGCACAATCCCAAAGTGATCCCCCCGATAGACGTGCAGACAACGGAACCGGTCAGCACAAACTCGTTGATTTCCTGCCGTTTCGTGTGCTTGCGCACCTGCTCCTGCCAATTCTCGCCATAGAGCACATCGGCATAAGGATGTCCGTCGAGTTGCCCGGCAGCGAGTTTGTCCAGGTCGGCCATCAGCCTTTCCCTCTGTTCGACTTGCAGTTGTTCTACCGTCTTGGCCTGACCGTACCCGTTGACTTGAAGCGGCATCGCTGCGCGCTTCTCAGCCGGCAGTCTCAGCCACTCTTCGTAGCGTTTGAGACACTCATCCGGCTCGTAACCATACTTGATCCTGTACGAGGCGGCCCTGCGCCGTTCATTCCTTCTATCGTTCAGAATCTTGGCGAGCACGCTGCTGCCGATAACCAACAGCAGAATACCAAAAATGGCCGATTTCTTCAGCATATTCTCAAGTCAGTACCCTCGCCCTGAGACAGTCTTATTGCCCGGGACTCAGGCGGGACCGCCTACAGCATTTGCCTGCGGCCTTGCCGCGCAATACAGCAGTGCCGCACCACAAATACTTGCGGATAGAACAAACCGTCTGTAAAAACCGTCAAGTAAACTATAATAATGATTCGGCACTTATCAAATCGGGGGTAACTGAGAAAGACGAACTTCCTCAATTTCCGATGTGATAACGCAGAAAGCGCAGAGGTGAATAGGCCGCAACCCCGTTATTATCGGAGTTGCCGGACGTGGAGATGATCAGGCTCTGAAGACCTCGTTAGCAAGGTCCTGGCCGATACGGCTGGCGTAGTACTGTTCAACACCTTTTTCCCCCTCCGACTGGAACCTGCCCATAGAGGAAAAAACGCCAACCTTCATCAAAAAGAGGATAACCGCGCACGCTGCAACATTGGCAGCCGAGTGGCCATACTTGCCCCATCTCTCAAGTAATCGCGGCTGGGGCAGCCTCTTCTTGAGTTCGTCAGCCCCGGGCGCCTGCCTGAGGCTGTGTTTCAGCACGCCGATAGCCTGGGTGTTGGCGCGCATCAGAAGATCATTCTTATGGGGCTGCGCCTTGGCAGCGGCCAGCGCAAGACCGACCCTGCCAACAGCAGCAAGCCGTCGCGTGCACCTGGGACATTGGGCAATATGCTTCTGAACCCAGTCCGACTCCATGCCAAGCTGGCTGTTCATTGCCTTGTACAGCCACGTCCTGATGCGTTTGCACTTATTGGGAACCGCCTTTGGGCTGGTCTCAGCCCCGGGCCTCTTGAACCTGTTTATAATTCTCATAGTCGTCAATCTCTTTCCTTACCCATCCACACAGCCAGCAACTGGATCGCCTTGCATCTATAGACCCTCGCTGTGGCAGGCGTAATATCAAGCATTTGGCCTATTTGCGCATACGATAGCTCGGCCAAATCGCGTAACATGACAACGTCTCTGAGGTGGTCGGGCAGTTGGGCCATACAGCACCTCAGCGTCTCCACAAGGAGCTTGGAATCAAGCTGCTTTTCAGGCGAATCAATACTCTGCGGAATCACCACGGTCTGCGAGAGCCTGCTCTTCTCGGCAATCCTGCGACGCAAGATCGTGATAGCAGCATTGCTGGCCGTGCGAAATATGTAAGCCTTAACATGCTCGGGCTTCCGCCTCGATTGGTAATGTGCAAGCTGAAGAAATGTACTCTGATAGGCATCGCAAACATCCTGGTCGTTGCCCAATATCCGCCAGAGCATAGTAACCAGGTCCTGTCCGTGACGAGCCATCGCCGAAAGTATCCACCGCTGGCTCTGCTCCGCCGCTACCGGAAGCGCGAAATCCACAAGCAACTCGCTGCTGACGCCTTTGCCAAACATAAAAGCCCAATTCGAGACTATACCGGATAACTCTGCAACTAAGACGCAGAGCCTAATATTATGTTAACAAAAAAGTCCGCATTTGTTCCAAAAAAATCCGCTTTTTTCGGATAACATCCCCAGATACGGCTGCGTCTTAATTACGGAAATAAAAAGCCCGGACAACACATCCGGCGAGCATTCGGACCTCGAATTATGGCTGTAAGTCACGATAAGAAAAGGCGTTACGAACAAGAGGCTGATGCCGCCAATATCGTCTCTCTGGTCAACGACCTCCTCGAAACAGCCATAGAATCAGGGGCCAGCGATATCCATTTTGAGCCGACCGAATCGCATTTGATAGTGAAATTCCGTCTCGACGGCGTACTCAACCCCGTCGATAGATTCCCAAAAGCGCTTTGCGACAACGTAATCGCAAGGCTGAAGGTCTTGGGGGGGCTTCTCACCTACCGCAACGACATACCGCAGGAAGGCAGAATACTAATCAGCAACGCCGAAAACAAGGCGGTTCTGGACCAGAGGCTGGCCGTATTCCCCACAATTCACGGCCAAAGAGCCGTTGTGCGCCTCTTTTACAGGCACAAAGAGCTGACGGACCTCGAGCAATTGGGCTTCTCAAGGCATATTCTCGACAATCTCAAACGCTTCACCGCCAAGAGCGAAGGGGTCCTGCTCCTCACCGGTCCCGCCGGCAGCGGAAAAAGCACTACAATGGCAGCGGTCCTGCGCCATATTATGAGCAAATTCCCCGGCAAGAGCATCGTAACGCTCGAAGATCCCGTGGAAATACGAATTGACGGAGCCACGCAGGTGCAGATCTCTCCGCACGGCGAAATGACGTACCCGACGGCTCTGCGTTCTTTGCTGCGGCAGGACCCCCAGGTATTGATGATCGGCGAAATCAGGGATGCGGAGACGGCCAAGATAGCAATCGAGGCCGGCCTCACCGGACACCTGCTGGTGAGTACGCTCCACAGCGGCACACCCGCCGGCGCATTTCTCCGACTATTGGAGATGGGCATCGAGCCTTACCAGGTAACATCGAGCATCTCCGCCGTGCTAAACCAAAGGCTTGTGCGAAGACTCTGCCCAAAATGCAAAAAAGCCGTGCCCCCGATAAAAAAAACAGAGCCTGGAGCGCCAGCGAAGGGTGCAGCCTTCGAGGCAGTCGGATGTGAGGACTGTTTCAATACAGGCTACAAAGGCCGAGTCCTTATAGCTGAAATGGTTCGGCTCGACGGACGACTGCGAGAAGCCGTCCTCGCAAAGGACGATGCAAGCCGCCTTGAAGCAATACTGGCAGACCAAGGCCATGCAAACATCCTCGAAGACGGCAAACGCCTTGTCGAGCAGGGAATTACAGCGCAGGAAGAGTTAAATAAAGTCTGTGGAATCGTCTGATTACTTGCGAACAATTTAAGGAAGCGTTATGCGACACGTTCTTTTTTGCTTTGCCACAATGCTCATCGCAGCCGGCTCATCGGGTGTTCGACAGGTTGAGTTGACTCTTCATCCCTCGCCGCCGCTCGAATCGGCCAAGGCCGTCCGGCTCCTGCCTGAGACGGAGAAGATGACTAATGCGGACGCCGCACCACTTTACGAAAAGGCGGCTCAGTTCCTGCCAGCGGGTCTTGATACAAACCAAATCCAGCAATGGCTCGGTACTCCGCTGGACAAGCTGCCGCAACAGGAAATTCAGTCCCTTTTAGAGCAGGTCAAGCCGGCGCTGCAATCACTCTCCGAGGCCGCCAAATGCAGGGTCTGCAACTGGCCTGCCTCTGTGTCCGGGACGATGCCAGCATACCTGAGCGAGTATCGCGAGCTTGCACGAATCTTTGCGTTGAAAGCCCGCCTTGAAATGGCTCAGGGTCGGCAGGATGAGGCTATCGGGACGATCAGAACCGGGCTGGCCGCTGCGAAACACATAGGCGAATCCCCAACCCTGATACAAGGGTTGGTTGGCCTGGCGATGGGGGCAATCACGGTCAAGCAAGTTGAGGGCTTCATCCAAATACCCGGCACCCCGAATCTCAGCGAAGCGCTTGGAAGGCTGCCAAAGCCCCTGATCAACCTTGGCAAGGCAATGCAATCTGAGGTGGCTAATCTGAAATCAGATCCGCGGTTTAATGTTCTGACGCGAAAAACCATGGAGAACCAGCTAAAATCCGCCCACGAACGCATACGCCTGACAATGAAGAGGCTGGACCGGCATGTAGCCGTTCTTCAGTGCATAGAGGCCCTGCGGCTCTATGCAGGGGCCAACCAGGGCAAATTCCCCGATGCGCTTGCCGATATTACCCAGGCGCCGGTGCCGAATGATCCGGTCATCGAGAAACCTTTCTCTTACAAGCGGACGGGTTCGCAGGCCTTTTTAAGGGGTCCCGCTCCCGAGGGCCGGGAAGCCAAAGAAGCAATAGATTACACGTTGAAATTGGAAAAATGAAAATGGGGCATGTTGCACCCCATACAACCAGAAGGAATTTACGATGGCGACATTCGAATATAACGCACTGACCTCGGCCGGCAGGCTGATGAAGGGGACGATAGAGGCCGGCACTCAGCAGGAGGCCTCCCAAACGCTCGAACAGATGCAGCTCAGCGTCAACTCGATTGACGCCGCCAGGCCACAGAAGCTCAAGACGGCTATCGGAAGGAACGAATTCCTCCTTTTCAACCAGCAGTTGGCCGCGATTACCAAAGCCGGGATACCGCTCGAAAGAGGCCTGAGAGAGCTTGCGGCCGACGTCAGCTCGAAGTCAATGCGAAGGCTGATCGACGATATAGCCGGCGAGCTTGAAGCCGGCGTCAGCATCGACGAAGCCTTTGAAAAGAGGCAGAAGCGCTTCCCGCCGCTCTACGGACGAATACTCAAGGCAGGCGTCGAAACAGGCAGGCTAAGCGAAATGCTCGCAAGCCTCAACCGCCACCTCGACCTGGCAAATCAAACAAGGAGAATAATCTTCGAGGCGATGGGCTACCCCGCCATCGTCCTCGCACTGGTCTGCATCGTAATGACGGGCATATTTATGTTCATAATCCCCCAGTTCGGGGAAATACTCGGTGAAATGACAGGAACTGCAGACCTGCCGGGCCTTACCCGCTTGTTTCTGAATATGGCCGAGAACGTCATCCCATTCTGGATTACTGTCGGGTGTTTCATCGCAGCGATCGTGTTCTTTCTTTCTATGTCCTCCTCGTCCAGCACCGGACGCAGGCTGAAGGAGACGGTCTTTATGAAAATACCGGTCATAGGCAGGGTATATCACAGCAGCGTCCTGAGCAGGATGGCCGAGGCAATGGCGATGATGATCTCTGCCGGCGCCGATATGCCCACGTGCCTGAGATTGGCCGCAGGTTCTACGGGAAGCGAAAAGCTGATGCTCGAAGGCGACGCCCTGGCCGGACAAATCGAACAGGGAGCGAACATCCTCGAAGCGGGCCAGTTCTGTAGAATGATACCGAGGCTCTTTATCTATTCGATCCAACTGGGCACGCAGCGCAACGAGCTCCAGGACAACCTTTACAGCCTCGGGCAGATGTACGCCGAGCAGGCAAAATGCGGCCAGGCAAGGCTCCAGGCAATCCTCCTGCCCACAATGATTATCGCATTAGGGGGAGTCGTGGCAACGTGTGTCATCTCGATGTTTCTGCCCATGATAAAGATCGTTACCGTAATGAGCACATAAGGGAGCGGCTATGCTGTTGCATATTGGATTACTGTTGGCGATTATCTATTTCGTTCTGGGGCTGAAGAAGCCGCGCATCGCTCTGATTACCGTGCCGATCACCTGCGGCGTATTCGTATTTATTATGTTTACAGGGGACAATGATGGCACGACATTCGAAGCGTTTTTCGCCATAGTTGCAGTGATCGTCGCTGCGCTTTCATCGCTGCTATTTGCCGCGGCGCGACGCGCGTCGACGAAATGGCCCACAACCTGGGCAACACGACCCCTGACCTGGGCAAAATGGCTGCTTCTCATCTTCGCCTTTCTCTTTCTTGAAATCATCGGGTTCATCGTCCTGGTCAATGTGCCGGCTTTTGGATTCCCGTTCATGATATTATTCGTCGTGACAATAGCCCTGATAGGCGTGGCGATAAACTACGGCCTGACGTCGCGGCACGCAACGGCGACATACGTCGTCTCCACAATCGGGGCGTGCATGAGGCAGAACCTGCCGCTGCCAATGGCCCTCGAATCGGCTGCGGCAAGGCAAAACGACGAACGGGCAAGGGCACTCCTGCTGATAAGCAAGTGGCTCGTGCAAGGCTATTCACTTGCTGAGTCGATCAAGCGAGGATTCCCAAAGTGCCCAAGCTATGCCTCGGCGATGATAGCCGCCGCCGAGCGCATCAACCAACTGCCCCAGGCCTTCGCAAGCATCGAAGCCGATATGACCGCAAAGTCCGAAGAAAGCAAGAAGATCGAGCCGGTTTCACCCTTCTATCCCATCGTATTGGTAACCGCGGTCGGCTTTCTTGTCTGGGGGATGATGACCCTTGTGGTGCCGCTCTGGTCCCAAGTTCTAACAGAAATAACTGATTTCGGTCAATTCCCCGCCGCCACCAGAGCGCTCATACGAATCGCCTCATTCATCGGCTTGGAGAATAGACCGCTGTTCTTGATAGTGCTGACCTTCACCATCGTGATAGTCGTTCCGTACTGCGTTTACATCCGTTTCCGGCAGCGTCGCCCCAGCGATCCTTATACATCCTCGCGAATCGGCGATTTCCTCAAGTGGCATCTGCCCGTTCTGCGCAGCTTCGAGAAGAATTCCTCGGTGCTGCACGTCGCCGAGCTGCTCAGGCTTTCGCTTAATGCCGGCGAGACCGTAAACGGGGCCATCTCAAACGCACTGAGCCTGGATCTGAATAATTGTTTTAGGAAACGCCTGCAGGCGTGGCTGGAAAAGGTCGAGGCCGGAGAGAATATCTCCGCCGCGGCAAGAAAAAGCCGCGTCGGAAGCAGCCTTGCCTGGGCTTTCGATGACAAGGCAAATCAGGGAAATACCCCCGCAGTCCTCGAAACAGTCGAATCGCTCCACAGATCGAACTACAACTACAAGGCCAATCTCGTCAGGTTCATAGCGTCTCCCTGTGTAACACTGATTATGGGATCGCTCGTCGGCTTTGTAATCTATGCAATATTCTCAGCCCCGGTTTCCATTATCCACTACCTTGCCGACGTAGTCTACCCATAGCCGGGCAAACGGAGAAAGAATCGTGTCTCGCAGAAAAGAAAAATATGGCGGCTTCTTGTTGACGGAGATTATTGTCGCGATTGCACTGCTCGGATTGATTATCTCCGCGCTGGCGGTCTCGCTCCGCGGATTTGGAAGGTTCAACCGCTATCAGCTCGTCACCCAGCAGTGCATAGCCGCCGCCCAGGCCCAGCTCGACAGTATGACCGCAACGGGCAAGCCCATCCCCGGCGAAGATTCCGAGCGGCTCTGGCCCGACCTGACCGTCACGGTTGAAGAGTCGCCCGGCGCCGACCAGTGGCGCGGACTGACCCTGGCCGAAGCTACCGCCGCCGGAAAAGCATACAGCAAGGAAGTCAGGATCAGTCTCAGGAGATACATCGCGCCCCAGACGGCTCCGACCCAACTAAGACGGGTAGAAACAGCCGCCGGAAAGGACTAATTAATATGCGCAAAGCCTTTACCCTAACGGAAATGATCGCGGTTATGGTTATCTTCCCCACGGCAGTGTTCGCCCTGGACGGATTATTTACCACGATCTTGCGCGACATACCGCAATCATCACTCGTAGTCCAGGAGAACACCTCCGTTCTCGACCTGCTCGAGCACATCCAGGACGACGTGGGCCGCGCAAAATCGCTGCCCGCCTCATTCGCCGACCGCGTCACGGATGCGAACACCCTGCTGATAGAGCTTGCCGATAGAACGATTGCCTACGAGCTTGAAAATGGGCGTGCCTTAAGACGCAGCCTTGGCGAAACCAAAGATAACGACCCCGAACAGGCAACCTGGTTGCTGCCCAACGCGCACGTAGAATGGCGCGTATGGAATTCAAACGGGGCAGCCGACGCCGTAGAAATACAAACACATATAAAATACAAACGCACAACGAAGTGGCTTGAGAAAATGGCAAATACCCGCGTCTATTTCGTCGGCGCGCTCTGAGAGAAATCGAGGCAAGAAAATGGCTAAAGATCCCAAATGTCATTCTGATCGCAGCGAAGAATCTCAGATTCTCGCCCGGCAGCATCTTAGCTTCGCTCAGGATAACACATTTCAGATTGTCTATAAGAATAAAGGTTTTATAATGGTGCTGGTAATTATGGCAATAACCGCCGTCGGGATGGTGATGTTCGTGCTGGCCGCCGACGCCAACACAATGATCTTCCAATCCGACATGGCCCGCCTCAAAGCCGCCCAGCGCAACGCCACGGCAAGCGCGCTGGCCTGGGCAAGGCACAATATCACGAATACCCCCGCCGAAAGCCTCAATAAGACCGTAAATCTCGACACAGCGGAACTGAACATTCCCGCCGCCGCACTCGCCGTAACCATAACAGCCCCAGCCGGCAAAACCCCCCATGCCCAAATTACAGCATCCGTCGCCCGAAAAAGACGCACCCTCAAAACGCAGGACGAATACGTGCTCGCCAAATAAATAGCCTGCGGCTTCACTTCAGGTCTTGACGCGATCCCCAAAGACTAATTGCACATCGTCAGCCGCCTCGATATTATGTGCCTGCATAATATCCTTGCCGCGACATCGAAACGCGGCTTGACGAATGCTGCTTCGTGGTGCTTGCAAGAATGCAGAACCAAAAGAAAGCCTATATCTATGCCTCTGTTACGGTCCTGTTATGGTCCACTTCCGCGTCGGCTTTCAAGATATGCCTCGACCCCGACCGCCTCGATATGCCGGTCCTTTTTCTGCTCTTCGGCGCATCAATTGCCTCCGTCGCCGTCCTGTTCGCTCACCTGCTATTTTCGGGTAAACTCGCCCTGCTAAAGACGCTCTCAAAAGAGGATTTCCTTCGTTCAGCCGTACTCGGCTTCTTAAATCCGTTCCTGTATTACACCGTCCTTCTCAAGGCATACTCAATACTGCCGGCCCAGCAGGCCCAGCCGCTCAACTTCGTCTGGCCCCTCGTGCTCGTCCTGCTCTCGGCGCCGATACTCAAGCAGAGAATCAAGCGTCGTGACATCGCAGCCATGCTCATCAGCTTCCTCGGTGTCCTGGTCATCTCGACGCAAGGCAGACCCCTGAGCTTCAATCTGACCGACCCTCTCGGCACTGCCCTGGCCACCGGCAGCTCAATACCCTGGGCGCTCTTCTGGATATACAACGCCAAGGATAAAAAGGACCCCGTCGTAAGAATGTTCTTGAACTTCGCATTCGCTTCGGCCTACGCGTTGCTGCTCGCCCTGCTCCTGGGCCGGCTGAAAATGCCGACCCTCTACGCGGCCATGGGAGCAGCGTACGTCGGCCTGATCGAGATGGGAATCACATTCCTGATCTGGCTCAAGGCCCTCAAGCTCTCCAAAACCACCGCCCACGTGGCCAATTTCATTTACCTCGTCCCCTTCGGCGCCCTCGTAGTGGTGCACTTTGTCCTACACGAACAAATCCTTTCCTCAACAATGATAGGAGCAGCCCTGATCGTAGCCGGAATAATATTCCAGAAGCTCCCAACTCGTCCTCTATCTCGCCTGTAGTCCCCAGCCGATAGACAGGCGAAAAAATCGTTTGGCCTGCTATAGTCAAAGCCGGTATTATAATGGCCGTATGATGACTCGGAGCAAAGTCGGTAGGGTGGGCTTCAGCCCACCATTGAGCTTAATCACGGCTGCCTCTGCGCTGTTTGGGGCGACAATGCTGCTTGTAGGCTGTGCAAGCACCAATAAACCTGTGGAAGGCCGTTTGTCTGCCGACGGAAAAGCCGAGTCGAGAATTCTCACCGTCCTCAACGACCTCTACAGCGAA
>JAFGTU010000261.1 GCA_016933985.1 Sedimentisphaerales bacterium
CCTCGTCCCCCGTCCATCGTCCATCCTCCGTCGCCGCCACCCGGGGGCTTCCGGTTCTGGACCGAACACCGCAGAAAGCCCCCAACTTTATGTTGGGGGTCGCCCCGACGTCAATGCCGAGAATGCCTGGGACATCCTCAACGAGCGTGGGGATGAAGATGTCGTCCCCGCAGTCGGTGACAACGCCACTATTACCTGGGCCCTCGGGAAGTCCCTCGGCGACGATATCGAGTACACCGACGAGAAGGGCCAAAAATTCAAGGTTCCCCTCGCTGGAATGCTCGAAAACTCAATCCTCCAGGGCAGCCTGCTCATTGCCGAGGATCAATTCATCAAGCGTTTTCCCTCTGAGAACGGGTATCGAATGTTGCTCATCGATGCTCCGCGGGAAAAGGTCGATGCCGTAGCCGCGCATCTTTCCGAACGGCTGACCGACTTTGGTTTGGACGTATCATCCGCCAGGCAGCGCCTCGCCGCCTTCAGCCGGATCGAGAATACCTACGTCTCGATTTTCCAGATATTAGGAGGCCTCGCTCTTGTCCTCGGCAGTATCGGCCTGGGTCTTGTGGTGCTTCGCAATATGCTCGAGCGGCGAAACGAGCTTGCAATGCTGCGAGCCGTCGGTTTTAATAAGGCCGCGTTGAAACGGATGGTCTTTTACGAACATTCGGGGCTTATGCTGGCAGGCCTGGCATCCGGAGCGGTCGCCGCCCTTGTGGCGGTGGCGCCGGCGCTAAATGCCCCCGGAGCCGCTCGCCACGGCGGGTATCTCTCTCTGGCCCTGACCGTCGCCGCCATTGCAATAAGCGGCCTGGCATGGATATGGGTTGCCGCATCTCTGGCGTTGAGCGGCGAGATGTTGGATGCATTGCGAAGCGAGTAGGTCCCAAGGTCGATTGATAAGGACGCCATGAAGTTAATAGCCCGGGCAATACCCGTGATAATAGCAGCCGTCGGCGTGGGCGCGATGTACGTTTGGCTCAGCGGCAGCGTAGCCGAACACTTCGAGCCGCGGCTACCCGGCCGCGACGGCAGGCCCACCGCCGGACACCCCACCGACGCAAATCAGCCCGAAGAACCTACAAAGATAGCGGGCCGGTTGCTCAAGTCCGACGGCATCCCTGCCGACCTCCCGGGCGCCTGGCCCCGATTCAGGGGGGCCGACCTCGACGCTATAAGCAAGGAAGACGTTAAGCTCGCCCGAACCTGGCCCGAACAGGGGCCTGATGTCCTCTGGTCCATACCGGTTGGAGAGGGTTATGCCGGCGCCGCAGTGCTGGCGGGCAGAGTCTATATTGTCGATTACGACCAGGAAAAAGACGCCGATGCGATTCGATGCCTGTCCCTTGCAGACGGCAAAGAAATCTGGCGGTATTCTTATCCAATCAAAATCAAGCGCTGGCACGGCATGAGTCGTGGCGTCCCGGCGGTGACGGATAAGCACCTTGTCGCTATGGGTCCCAAATGTCACGTTACATGCGTGGATTCGATGACAGGCGAGTTTCGCTGGATGTTTAATCTCGTCAAAGAGTTCAAAACGATAATACCCGAATGGTACACCGCACAGTCTCCTCTGATCGATGACGGCAAGGCCATAATTGCGCCGGCAGGCGACGTCCTGATGATAGCCGTGGACTGCGAAAGCGGCAGGATACTCTGGAAGACGCCCAATCCGGATGGCTGGGTGATGACACATTCGTCAATTGTTCCAATGGACTTCAACGGCAAACGATTTTATGTCTATTGCGCCGGCGATCAGGTCAAAGGCGCGGTCGTAGGCGTCTCGGCCGAAGACGGCACAGTTCTATGGCAGTATGATCAATGGAAGGTGCGTTTTAATGTACCAACGCCCGTTGTAGTCGCCCCTGACAGGATACTTCTAACCGCCGGCTACAGCCAGACGGAAAAGGGATGCACGATGCTGCGATTCACAGAGAACGACGGCAAAATAGCGGTGGAATCGGAATTCCTCCATTCAACGGATGTGTTCGGCTCGATACAGCAAACACCGATTTTCTATAACGGTTATATCTACGGGGTAAGGCCTGATGAGCAGTTGGTCTGTCTTGACCAGGGCGGCAATGTTGTCTGGACGAGCAGCAGCGCCAATAAATTCGGCTTCGGCCCATATACTATCGCCGACGGACTAATGTATGTTATGAACAGTTCGGGCAGGCTGACTTTAGTGCGGCCGGATGCTTCCGGCTATGTGCAGCTTGCACAGGCCGACGTGATCGATGGCCATGAAACATGGGGCCCGATGGCCGTTGTATCGGGCAGATTGATCGTTCGAGACCTCCGCAGAATGATGTGCCTTGATGTTTCGCAGCATTGATAACCCGTATTGAAACGGAAGGTCGTTTAAGCTATAATACCCTTTCGCTAAAAGATGGGTTTTGACCCCCCAGGATGAACCTGGGGGCTTAAGGTGTCGAGATGAACAGACTTCCAGCAGCGGCGAACGTAAAAATACTGCTTGGCGCGCTAATAGTGCTTGCAACGTTAGTTGCCGCTGTCTCCGTTATGAAACTCGATTCCTTCGGAAACCGAGGAAACAGCATCGGCAGAAAGTTCACAGACGAAATCACCGAATTGGCGCGGATCGACCCGAATCTGATCCTCTACGAGGAGTCGTCCATCAGAATCAGCACCGGATTTGAACAGTCGCAGGCCATTGCCGCTGATTCAGAGGGACGCATCTATGTGGTTGGTGATAACGCCCTTCGGGTTTTCACTCCCAGTGGTGAGCCAATCAGCCGGATTAGTCTGTCGCAAACCGTCCTGTGCGTGGAGCCGGGCAATGACGGCAGGATATATGTCGGCACAAGGGATCACGTCGAGGTCTTTGATACACAAGGCCAACGAATCGCAGCATGGCAAAGTCTCGGCGACAATGCATTTGTAACTGCTGTTGCTGTTTCAGGAGACGATGTCTTCGTTGCCGATGCCGGCAATCGCATTGTTGTCCGTTATGATCTCTCGGGGAAAATTGCCAACAGGATCGGCGAAAAGGACCTTGAGCGAAACGTCCCCGGTTTTGTGGTTCCGAGTCCCTATTTCGATCTGGCCGTCTCAAAGGACGGACTGCTTCGAGTGGCTAATCCCGGTCGGCTGCGTGTAGAGGCATATACTCTTGACGGGGACTTTGAGTTCTCATGGGGTAAATCTTCCGTGGCCGTGGAAGGGTTCTGCGGATGTTGTAATCCCGCGAATATTGCCATGCTGCCGAGCGGCGGTTTTGTTACCTCTGAGAAGGGCCTGGCAAGGGTGAAGCTCTATGATTCGCAGGGCACGTTTGTCGGTGTCGTTGCCGGTCCCGATCAGTTGCTTGAGGGCGCAGCGCCGTACGTCGCCGTGCTGCCCGAGCAGCACCGGGTCGGAGGATTCGATGTCGCCGTCGATCCCGAAGGCCGCGTTTTGGTCCTCGATAGAGCAAAGAACGCGGTCAGGTTTTATACCAGGAAGAAGGCTGAATAATGCATAATAATCCTTCAGATTTCACGGGCCGTCGCCGTTTGTTGCTCGGCTCCATGCGCTGTGCCGCTTGGGCTCTGCTGTGCGCCGCAGCGGGTTTGCTGGCCGCCAAGAGGCATCGATTGATACGCAGGGGCGTTTGTATTAACAATGGGCTGTGCGGGCGATGTAAGGTCTTCGAGACCTGCCGGCTGCCGCTGGCTTTGTCGGCAAAGAGAACTCAAAAGGAATAGGCGATGGCCGAGATTAAGGACAACGTTACCAGACGTCAACTGCTCAGAACCGGCTGCTACGGAGGCTGCCTGGCAGGTCTCGGCGGCCTCGCGGGACTCCTGGCCGCCAAGAGCAGGGCCGGAGATACCGTTTGGCAGATCGACCCCTATATCTGCATCGCCTGTGGCAACTGCGAAACTCATTGCGTCCTCGAAGAATCAGCCGTCAAATGCGTTCAGGTCTATGAGATATGCGGATATTGTGATTACTGCCCCGGTTTTCACCAACCTGGAGCGGTGGCCTTGGATACCGGCGCGGAAAACGAGCTCTGTCCCACTGGAGCGATAAAACGGAAGTTCGTCGAGGACCCTTACTTTCAGTATGATATCGACGAGTCGCTCTGCGTCGCCTGCGGCAAGTGTGTCAAGGGCTGCGCCGCCTTCGGCAACGGCTCGCTCTTTCTCCAGGTCCGGCACGACCGCTGTCTGAACTGCAACGAATGTTCCATCGCAGCCGCTTGCCCGTCCGGGGCCTTCAAGCGCGTCCCCGCCGACAAACCTTACTTATTGAAGAGGGTGGAAAACGCTTGATGAGACTTTTGCCTCATACAATAATCGCTGTAATCGCTCTTCTCAATCTGTGCGCCCCCGCATCGGCAGAGCTGCTCTTTCCCCCGCCGGAATTCGAGAGCGGCTACTTGATGCCCAGCACCACTACGCCGCATCCTCATCAGGACGTCTATGAATACGTCGATGTTGCGGTGCTATTTGTTGCGCTTTCGCTGGCTTCATACATAGTCTTGAAGAAACGCAGCCGACGCGCGACATTCGTGCTGATGATACTCTCGCTGATCTATTTCGGCTTTTGGCGCAAGGGCTGCGTCTGCCCGATAGGCGCGATTCAGAACGTTGTCCTCTCGATTTTCGACGCTACATACGCCGTGCCGATTGCAGTTTTGCTTTTCTTCCTGCTGCCTCTTGTCTTCACGCTGTTTTTCGGCAGGGTCTTCTGTGCAGCGGTGTGCCCGCTCGGCGCGATTCAGGACCTCGTCCTGCTGCGCCCGGCATCCGTGCCTTACTGGCTCGCAAGCGGCTTGCGTGTGCTCGCCTATCTCTATTTGGGCCTGGCAGTCCTCTTTGCCGCCACTGGCAGCGCCTTTCTTATATGCCGATACGACCCATTTGTCGCATTCTTCCGCTTCAGCGGCAATGTCAACATCCTGATAATCGGCGTCTGCTTTCTATTGGTTGGGCTGTTCATAGGACGCCCCTATTGCCGGTTCTTCTGTCCTTACGGCATTATTCTAAGGCAGCTCTCTCGCCTCTCGAAATGGCAAGTAACTATCACGCCCGATGAGTGCATTCAATGCAGGCTGTGTGAGGATTCCTGCCCCTTCGGCGCTATCAGGAGCCCCGCCGTCCAGTGGCCTGCCGTCGAGTATGACAAAGCCAAAAAGAGACTTGCATTTCTGATACTGCTGATGCCCGTTCTTATTCTTCTGTGCGGATGGACCGGCTCCCGCCTCAAAAACGTAACATCCCGTATGCACCCTACCGTCCGCTTGGCCGAGCGTATCTATCTCGAAGAAGCCGGCGACGTCAACGATATTACCGACCCCAGCACCGCCTTTCGCGCTACAGGAGAGACAATCGAAAGCCTCTATCAAAGGGCCTCGGTTATCCGCGAACGCTTCACCCTCGGTGGCTGGCTCCTCGGCGCTTTTTTGGGCCTTGTCATCGGCGTTAAACTAATCGCCGTCTCCGTATGGCGAAAAAGGACCGACTACGAGGCCGACAGGGCCGGCTGCCTGGCATGCGCCCGATGCTTCAAATACTGCCCCAGAGAACGCCTTAGGCTCAGCAAGACTAAAAAGGAGTTTCGCTAAAGATTATGGTTTCCCCTGATAACAATGATTCCCGTAAGGTTCTCGGTGCGAGCCTCTGGTATCAAGCCGCACTATCCTCCGCCTTGATAGGTGCCGTTTTCTCAATCATCATTCTTACGCTAATCGCGGCAAACTACGTCCGGGGCAGGGTCTATGAAAGCAGAATAGAAAAGAGACTGGAGGCTCTCAGAATAGAAATCGGCAAAGACTCTGTCGATAAGCAGGCTTTGACCGATGAGATTCGCCTGTTGGATATCGAGTTCAGGCAGTCCAGGCTGCCAAGGGCCGATTTCACCAGAATGGGGGCTTACCTGCTCCTTGCCGCCCTGGTGGTCTTTGCCCTCGGATTTAAGTGGGCCGATACTCTCAAAAGAAAGACGCAAATCCCGAAGCCGCAGCACGCTGATTCCGGCGAACAAGTACGGCAAGCCGCTCTCACCCGGTGGGCCATTGCTGCTGCCTTGGTCTTGGCCGGCGCCGTCGTGCTGATTCTTGTACTTATCCCGCATGTTGATTTCAGGACGACTGGCGCTGTTGACACATCCTACCCCACACAGCAGGAAATCAGGCGGAATTGGCACCGTTTCCGCGGGCCCGAAGGCGCCGGAATAACCGCCGACGCCAACACGCCCGACCAGTGGGACGTCAAGTCCAGCCGGGGCATCCTCTGGAAAACGAAAGTGCCGGTGAAAGGCAATAATTCCCCTATCGTCTGGGGCGACCGTGTCTTCCTCTCAGGCGGCGACCCCAACTTCCTAAGCGTATTCTGTTTCGATGCCGCCTCCGGCAATCTGCTCTGGACCGGCGACGTCAAGCGGACTATGCCAAAGTCCAAAGACGAAGAATTCGATGTAATGGAGGACACCGGCTATGCCTCCTCATCTATGGCCACCGACGGCAAGCGAGTCTATGCAATCTTCATCACCGGCGATTTGGCCTGCTTCGATTTCTCAGGCCGAAACATCTGGACCAAGAGCCTGGGCATACCCGACAACGTATATGGCTACGCCGCTTCGCTCGATGTATTCAAAAACATGGTAATCGTCCAAAATGACCAGGGCGATGCCGAATCCGGACAGTCGAGGATGTTGGCCTTCGACGGCGCTTCCGGCCGCCTCGTGTGGGAGGCAAAACGCCCCGTCGCGAATTCCTGGTGCTCGCCAATAGTAGCGCAGACCGATACC
>JAFGTU010000262.1 GCA_016933985.1 Sedimentisphaerales bacterium
ACGAGTTGTGCCAAGCCTTTACGGCAACGACCCGAACAACTGGACGGCATCAGACCCATCCCCGGGACAGTAGCATTTCCGGGAAATGTAGTATTCGGATTGAACAATTTTACCGAATATGTTATAATAAAGTATGTAAGAGGTTGGTGTGTGGTTTGTGCTTCGGCGCCTTTCAGGCGTCTGAGGTTATCGGCCTGTCAGTGTTGTATTCTGCTTCTTGGAAGGAGATAGAAGATGCTCAAGTCAATTGGGGTCTTGCTATTTAGCATTGGTATTCTCTTGTCGTCGGGTGGTCCGGCCTTTTCGGCTTGTCCAGAGGGGGACCTGGACAACAACTGCAAAGTTGACTTTGGCGACGTTATGTTCCTTGCGGAGCGCTGGCTTGAGGGGGCCGGCAGCCAAGCGGATATTGTCGGAGGCGACGGTGTGAACTTGGGCGATTACGCAATAGTGGCCGCCCATTGGCTCGAGCAGGGCCAGACTACAGGCTCGGTGCGCGTTACTATTTCGCCGCCCGATGTTATCGTTGACGGCGCTCAGTGGATGGTTGACGGCGGGGAGCGGCACGACAGCGGCGAGACTGTCAGCGGGCTGTCCGTCGGCTCGCACACGGTTGGTTTCATAGATGTTCCCGGCTGGTCAACGCCTGGCGATGAATTAGTTGAGATTATCGCCGGCCAGACTGAATCCGTCTCGGTTACATACATTCGCACGGGTGGATCGCTTAAGGTTGATATTGCCCCGGCTGAAGCGGTAGCCACCGGGGCCCAGTGGCGAGTCGATGAAGGCGCATGGCGCAACAGCGGGGAGATTGCAAACGACGTGTACGTCGGCGGGCACATTATCGAGTTCAAGGATATTGACGGCTGGGTCAGTGCGACCGAGCGATCGGTTATAGTCAGCGAAGGGCAGTTGACGGCTATCTCGGCCCAATACTCTCAGCCCCTGGTGATAAGCGAATTCCTCACGAACAACAACAGCCCGAATCCGCCCGACCCGGATCAAGGGGAGCTGGTGGACGAAGACGGTTATCATTCCGATTGGATCGAGATATACAATCCGACGGATATTATTATTGATTTGAGCGGCTGGTACCTGACGGATAACGATTCGAACCTGGTGAAATGGCAGTTCCCCGCGGGTGTGGAGCTGGATGGGGGCGATTTCCTGGTTGTCTTCGCATCGAACAAGAACCGCCGGGATCCAGCCGGTCCTTATTTGCACACTAATTTCAAATTGAGTTCAAACCCAAGCTACCTGGCGCTGGTTTCCTCCGACGGGATAACCATCGTGCACGAGTATTGGCCCGAATATCCGACTCAATTGGCGGATGTTTCCTACGGTTTGGCCCAGAGCGCCACGGAAATTGTGGGCGAGGGGGACATGGTCTCTTATTATGTGCCCACGTCGAGCGATGCCGGGAAGGACTGGACGGCTATCAACTTCAACGATTCATCCTGGGATACGGGGCGGACGCCCCTGAGCTTTGCGACCGAGGCCGTTGAGACCGGGCGGGACATCGGTAACCCGACGCCCGGGTCGTATTCGGCTGTGGGCGGGGTCTATACCGTCGAGGGCGACGGAGACGACATCTGGAACCAGTCCGACAATTTCTACTACGCCTATGCCCCCCTCAGCGGGGACGGCGAGTTATCGGCGCGTGTAACGAGCATAGAGTACACACACGACTGGGCCAAGGCCGGCGTGATGATTCGCGAGACGCTCGATGCCGGTTCCAAGCACGCAATGATGGTAGTTACTCCGACTAATCTACGTTCATTCCAGTTCCGGGCGGACACCGGTGGCGGTTCGTCGGACAGTAGTAGCCCCTCCGGGCTGTTCACCCTGCCGTATTGGGTCAAGATGGTTCGCAGCGGCAGCACGCTTACCGGTTATTACGCGCCGGATTCGGGGGGCGTTCCGGGGACATGGGCGGTGCAGAACAGCACGTCGATAAGTATGGCCTCGGACGTTTATATCGGGCTTTGCGTTACATCGCATTCGGCCGGGGTGTTGTGCACGGCGGTTTTTGATAACGTCGGCGGCAGCACGCAGGCGGCCAACGATCTGATGGACGCGATGGTGGGCATTAACGCTTCGCTCTGGGTCCGTGCGGAATTCAATCTCGAAGCCGGGCAGGCCGACACATTCGATACGTTTAACTTGAGGATGAGGTATGAGGACGGTTTTGTAGCGTATCTGAACGGGCAATTAGTTGCGACGGACAATAATCCAACCGCGCTGAAGTGGAACTCTACGGCGCTCACAGACCGACCGATCGAAGCATCGCAGACCTTTACCTCCACCAACCTAATGCCGTATCTGGATGACCTGGTGGTCGGCAAGAACGTTCTTGCAATCCAGGCTCTGAACGATAACAAGAATAACGAGGAGTTTCTGATCTCAGCGGAGCTTGTTTCGACCAGCGAAGTCGGCGTTAATCAATACTTCCAGAGACCGACGCCTTGGGAGTACAACGTTTCCGGCGATATGGGCACGGTCGGCGAGGTTTGGTTCAGTCACGAGCGAGGTTTCTATACGAGCGCCTTCTACCTGACACTATCGACGGATACATCGGGCGCGGAAATTCGCTATACCACCGACGGCTCTACGCCTACGGACAGCCAAGGCAGCGTTTATGCGGCCGGGTCGCCGATCTACATTAACAAGACGACGCCTTTGCGAGCTATGGCGTGGAAGCCGGGCCATCTCGCTTCCGAAGTGATGACGCATACTTACTTTTTCGTTGCCGACGTGATAACTCAAAGCGGCATTCCCGGACCTGGATGGCCGGCGAGCGGTGCGGTTAACGGTCAAGCGATGGATTACGGTATGGATCCTGACATACTTAACGACAGCAGGTACAAGGATCTGATTGATGATGCGCTGCTTGCGATTCCGTCGATTTCGCTTGTAACTGATCTTGCGAATCTTTTCGATCCGGCAATCGGCATCTATGTGAACCCTTACGGAGAAGGCCGTAACTGGGAGCGTCCGTCATCGGCTGAGTTGATTAACCCAGACGGCAGCGACGGGTTCCACATAAACGCCGGGCTGCGTATCCGAGGCGGCTACAGCCGAGGAACCTGGAACCCCAAGCATGCCTTCAGACTCTTCTTCAGATCGGAGTACGGCGAGGCCAACCTCGAGTTTCCGCTCTTTGAGGATGAGGGTGTCAGCCAGTTTGACAAGGTCGATCTTCGCACGAGCCAGAATTATTCATGGGCCCACGGCGGCAGCTCGCAGAATACAATGGTGCGGGAGGTCTTTTCTCGCGATATTCAGGGGGCGACGGGTCAGCCTTACACGCGGAGCCGATATTATTATCTGTATATCAACGGCGTGTACTGGGGTCTCTTCCAGACTCAGGAACGGGCCGAATCCGTTCATGCAGCAGCATATATGGGCGGCGACAGGGACGATTACGACATAGTCAAGACACCGGGTATGTACGCTACGGATGGAACGCGTGAATCGCTTGACCGGCTGTACGACGAGACTATGCTTGGACTGGACAGTCTTGAAAGGTACTACCGGGTTCAGGGCAAGAACATGGACGGGACTCGCAACCCGGCGTACGAAAGACTGCTCGATGTCGATAACGTAATAGACTTTATGATAATCGAGTACTACACGGGCGACAGGGACGGCCCGGCCTCTCGCTATACCGGCGTGCCTAACAACACGTACGGCGCGTACAATCGGGTCAACCCGGACGGGTGGAAATGGTATCACCACGACAACGAGCACACGCTCGGCGCGGGTGCCGCCGAATTGAACATGGTCGAGCCGTTCACGACGGCAGGCGCTGCGAAAAGCGCCTTCAATCCACACTGGCTGCATCAGGAGCTGGCGAATATCAACGTTGACTACCGCGTGAAGTTTGCCGATCACGTCTATAAGGCCTTCTACAACGATGGTCTTTTGACGGCTGAGAATGCGCGGGCCTCTATACAGCGGCGGGCGGAGCAGATAGATATGGCGATAATCGCCGAATCGGCCAGGTGGGGCGACGCGAGCCATCATCCGGCTTTCACGAAACAGGACTGGGAGAATGAGATCAATTGGCTGCTTTATAACACCTCGGATAAGAGGGTGATAAGCGACCGCGTGCCGACCGTCATAGGCCAGTTCAGGGCCGTGGGATGGTATCCGGTTCTTGAGCCGCCGACGCTGAGCAATCCCGGTGGGGAGGTGACGGCTGGCCAGAGCCTTACGATGACCGCTGCAGGGACGATCTACTATACCACCGATGGCAGCGATCCGCGATTATCCTCGGCGGTATCGACTTCGGGCAGCACGGTAACGCTTGTGTCGGAGAATGCCGCCAAGCGCGTTTACATTCCCACGGGGCCGGTTACCTCGACCACAGGCTCTATTCTTTACGAGTACTATAACGGGATTTCCGGGTCGTCGG
>JAFGTU010000263.1 GCA_016933985.1 Sedimentisphaerales bacterium
GCAGGGGAAAAAGGCACACCTCGACAGCTTCGAGAAAAAATACGGCCTGAAAGGCGCCGCAATCACCGCCGTGGACTTAGTCAGAGGTCTGGCCAAACTGATTTCATTTGACCTAATAGACGTCCCAGGCGCCACGGGCTTCGTGGACACGAATTACCAGGGCAAGGGGCAGGCCGCAGTCCAGGCCCTCAAAAAGTACGACCTTGTCTTCGTCCACATCGAAGCGCCGGATGAAGCAGGCCACAGCGGCAGTGCGGAATTGAAAAAAACGGCAATCGAGCAAATCGACAAACATATCGTCGGCCCGGTCCTTGAAGCGCTTCAGCGCTATGGCAACTGGCGAATCCTATCCCTGCCGGACCATCCGACACCGGTCGGCAACGGCGCCCATTCACCCGAACCCGTCCCTTTCGCTATGGCCGGAACCAACGTCAAAGGCGTTCTTCATAAGCCCTTCTCCGAATCAAACGCCGCTCAAAGCGGATTTAGGATTGACAACGGCTGTGAACTTATGGAATACTTCCTCAAGAGCTAAGAGTCGGACCCGAAGAAACTTCAGAACCGGCTGTAAACATACGGTATTTTTCAACGGACAGACATGGCAATTATCGTTCAAAAATTCGGCGGGACCTCGGTCGCCGACGCAGAGAAGATTCGACGGGCAACCGAGCGCGTAATCGACGCCGTCAAAAAGGGCTACCATGTCGTCGTGGTCGCATCGGCCAGAGGCAAACAAACCGACCAGCTCGTCGCCGACGCACTTGAACTTAATCCTGACCCGCCCAAGCGAGAGATGGACCAGTTGCTAAGCACCGGCGAACAGCAATCGGTCTCACTGTTTGCAATGGCCCTCGACGCCGCGGGTTACGCCGCTATCAGTCTCACCGGCGGTCAAATCCGAATGCTCACCGACAGCGCACATACAAAAGCACGAATTATAAGTGTGGATGCCGACCGAATTCACAAGCAGCTCGAAAAAGGCAAAATTGTCATCATCGCCGGATTTCAGGGCATAAATGAAGAAGAAGATATAACCACGCTCGGCAGAGGCGGCTCCGATACAACCGCCGTCGCACTTGCCGCCGTGCTCGGCGCAGAACAGTGCGAAATCTACACCGACGTCGATGGCGTCTATACCACAGACCCACGCATTTATCCCAACGCCGCAAAAATGCAGCAAATCAGCTATGATGAGATGCTTGAATTAGCCAGTCTCGGCGCCGGTGTTATGCACAGCCGCGCTATCGAGTTCGGTAAAAAATACGATGTCAAAATCCATGTAAGAAGCAGCAGCGAAGAAACCGAGGGAACAATTATTACTCATGAGGTGCCGCAAATGGAAGGGGTAGTCGTATCAGGCGCAACAATCCAAAAAGATTTGGCTAAACTCAGCCTGGTCGGCGTGGGAAATAAACCCGGCAACGCCGCAAGAGTGTTCGCCCAGATGGCAAACGCTAAAGTCGTCGTCAACGACATTATGCAGACTGAGGTAAGCCCCGACAAAGCAAACCTCTCATTTACTATCAGCGCGTCGGACCTGAAAGCCGCTCGCGAAGCAGTCGAAAAGATTGGGAAAGATATCGAATGCGACAGCGTCTTCATCAGAGACGATATCGCCGAGGTCTCCGTCGTCGGCGTCGGTATGAGAAATCATTATGGCGTCGCTGAGGCAATGTTCACAGCACTCGCAAAGGCACAGGTCAACATCGACTCAATCACAACAAGCGAAATCAGAATAAGCTGCATCGTCGATGAAGACCAGGCCGAGAAGGCGCTAAAGGCCGTCTGTGATGCCTTCGAGCTTGACAGGCCCGCCAGACATCGAGCCAAATAGCTCCGCCGCGAGAACAACTCGAACACAAAGAGCTCCTTCAATGAGTCGCCACGCAATGAGCAAACGTAAACGAGCCACCATAATCACCCTCTGTCTGCTTTGCGCCGCATTTGTCGTCTGGCTCGACCACGGCCCCTTAAGGCAGACCTGGCAGACCTACCCCGGCACCCAATCCCAGCTCGCCACTGACGACTTCGCAAAATATCACGGCAAAACTTTCACCGTAACTAAGGTCATCGACGGCGACACCCTTGATATCGACGTCCCCGATGGCAAGTCCGACCACACGCGAATCCGCCTCTGGGGAATTGACACACCTGAAACAAAGAACCCGAAAACAGGCCAAATGTATTTCGGCCCCGAGGCAGCCGACTTCGCTGCAAAGCTCGCCCTCGGCAGGCAGGTCACCGTCTTTCTCGACGAGGGCAACGACACACGCGGCTATTATCGCCGACTGCTCGCATACGTCAAATTGCCCAACGGACGATTTCTCAATGAAGTGCTGCTGGCGGAGGGCTTTGCCTACGCAGACCGGCGCTTCCGCCACAGCTCTTACCACAAGCACAGACAGCTCGAGGCCGTTGCGCGCCGAAATAAGAAGGGGCTTTGGAAGGACGTGACGACCGAGCAATTGCCCGAATGGCTCAGAAAAACAGAGCCCAACCTCCTATAACCCACCTGCTCTAAAGAAAACCCTCCTCGCAGACCGAAAAGATAAATATCACCGCCAATAGCAAAGGACTGTCCAATGGCCACTCAAACCACAGACGATAAGAATTCACAAACGGTTCCAATTTCCGACTATGCCGTCCCGAAAGGTGTCACAACCGACCAGGTGGAGAGGTTAGTGAAGCAGGGCCAATTGCCAACCAGCGATGCAGACGGGCAAAAACTCATCGAAATCGAAACACCCGGCGAGAGCAGGAGCGCAAGCAGCGCACCTGTATCACGTGAACAGCAGCTCGAGAAGCTGCTCCACACGGCGGAAACCGCCGCTCGCAGAAACGAAAGAGCAAGAAGAAAATGGCAGCTCCTCTGCGCAATGTCGCTGGCCATCTTCTTCCCCGCCATGGCAACGGTAACCTGGTTGTATGGCAATGTGACAACCCTCGATAACGACCTCAACACGGTCCGCGCCGAAAAGCTGGCCCTGACCGAGCAGTTAAACTCCGCCAACGTCACGCTCCGCGACCTTACCAGCCGGCTCGAGACACTTGGCCAACAAACCGCCAGGACCGATTCGGAAAATGCCCAACCAGGCACACAATCAGCAGAAACAACCGCTTCGATCTCAGCAAAC
>JAFGTU010000264.1 GCA_016933985.1 Sedimentisphaerales bacterium
AAATCGTTGGCGCCGTTGACAAATCGACCTGAGCACCTGTGCCACTACCGCCGGTACCATCGCCTGTGCCGAGACGGATGGTCGGGGCGTCAAGGGTAACGCCCGGGCCAAAGGCCAGATTGCCCGTGCCTGACCAGCCGGAATGCACCTCAATACTTTGGGCCTTTACGGACTTCTTAATATCAAGAGCGCCGCCAGCACGCAAAGTAGTCTCCGCACTCGAATTGTTGGCTCCAAGAGGCGCATTTAGCTCCAACGAGCCGCCACTGCTGATTGTTATCGGCTGAGTTGAGTTGGCCGCGATAGTAGCGCCCAGGTAAAGATCGCCGCCGTCAGTTGTTTCTATAATGGTCTCTTCAGAAGAGCCCTCGTTGACTATGCTGCCGGCGGCTCTCAAGTCGCTCGGTCCCCCCCCGGTAATGATGCCGTTGGCATTGAATAGAATATTGCCGCCTTCGGCTTCGATATAATACCCGTTCGTTCCGGCTTTCACTGGACCGGTTATGGCAATGTCGCCGGTCGTAGCCGTGATTTGCACCCTGCTGCTCCCACCAGATGCCTCCACCCCTGCCAACTCGACCTGATCGGCTTCGGCAATATACACGTTGCCGTTGTATCCATCTCTTATCTCAACGTCCAGAGCGCCAACGTTTGTCTGGATAGGGTCGCTCGATGTTCCAATATCTTCGGCGGCCTTGAGTGAAAGAGTGCCTAGCCCACTTATTGTGTAATCGCCAGTGCGAGTTATTGACCCTTTGCCCGGTGTACCGGTGCCGCTACTATCATCCCACTCCCCGGAAGTTTCACTTTTGTGGTCAGCAAGAATAGACAGCGAGCCATCCCCAAATAACACATTGTCGGTAATGGTTATGTCGTCTTCGGCCCACACTACCGTATCAGCCGAATAGGTTCCGCCCACCTCTGCGAACTGGGGATCTACAGTGAAACCACCCCTTTTATATCCCTCTTGCACATCACCCAAAACAGAGCCGGCTATTGATACATGCTTGGCTGCACTTAGTTCGCCCCTTCCGCCATCGCCGGAGATGGTTCCGCCCGATACATCAATGACCTGCCCATTCTTCGCCTGAGCACTCCCGTGGGAATAAAGGTAAATATCGCCTCCCCTGGAATCGACCTCTCTGCCTTTCGCTTCTACCCGGCTGGTTTGCTCAAGTGTCAATTCCTGCTGAGCAACCACGCTGATATTTCCCGCCTTTGAATAGTCTGCTGCATTGGCCCTTATCGTACCCCAGTTCTTAATGTAACCGCCCGTTATACTGATGTTGCCCCCGTTCATTCGGGCAGTCCGGGAACTGACATCCAAGCTCCCTGAATTGTCCACCGTGGCGCCTTCGATTGCTATTGTACTGCTTGCTCTTATTGAACCGATGTTGGCAACAGTTCCCTCGGCGGCCGTAAGGTTTACACTGCCGGCACCACCTGAATCAGCGGAGGCTGAAAGCGTCCCGACGTTCGAGATTGCCTGGGCGTAGAGATCTCCGGCCGCCACAAAGGCTATCTCACCGCTGCCGACTTCCACAGAGCCGGCATTGAGAACAGCGGCCCCTTCTATACTACCGACGGCCTCGGATGAAGCTGGCACATCTGTCGAAACCATCAGATTACTGCCAGCCTCGCCCAAGAACACCCTGTCTCCAGATGCCATCAGGACATACCCGTCAGGGCAGTTTATTGTGCCTGAGTTGATGATCTGCCTGCCGATGAGATATGCCTTCTGCGCCACAATATCGCCATGATTTGCCACAACACCATTACCCCCGGCAAAGCTGTATCGGCCGCCTATGAAGTCAGCGTTGGAAATGTTCAATCCTGATGCAACCAACTGATTGACGTTGATCATAGCTCCCGCACCAATGTAAATGCCCGCGGGATTGACGAAGAATACTCTGCCGTTAGCTAAGAGAGTCCCGTCGATATTTGTTGGATTTGCCGACAAAATACGATTCAGAACCGACGCATTGCTGCTGGGTTGGACAAACTGAACAACCTCCGGCTGCGCAATATTGAAGCTACTGTAGTTGATTATTGCCTGGTTGGAAGCAGTTATTGTCGTATTAAGGCCACTTTGCTGGAAAGAGGCTTGGCCATTCACAACCTGGGCGCCTTCAGGCCCCGCCATAGCAAGCGGCACATAAGAATTCAACATAATGCAGAATAGCATCAGCCATGCACGATGCCGTCTGCACAACAATACAATCCTGTTATTCAATCGCATGATTGTTTCCCCATCCAGAAGCCATAATTTCCATGCGTGTGCGTTTGGTAGAATTGGCAATTCATCAGCCTCGCATGCCTCTTGCATCTCGCTACAAATCTAGCCACCCAAACGCTCCAATTCATTTCTGGCCGAACATCATCGTCGGATAGAATATATGCCACCCGTCACGGCACCTGCCATCGCCACTCACAATCAGCCCACTCCACGGCCTGTCCACTGCCGATCTCAAATTCGACAGTAGTCCTCTTCATGGTCGAAGCATGGCGAAATCGGAAAAGATATGACCACCCACCTTCCCGTTCGGATGCCATCGCAGTTGCTCACTTCAATCACATTACTTCAGAAGTTATTGTACGACGGCGTCCAATAAAAGTCAAGTGAAAAATACTAGCACGCGATTGCCCGTTTTCGCTTGGCTTTTGCAGGGGTGCCCCCTTGTGCCTGTTTAACGTGCTTTTTTGACGAATTTACAGGACCGAACAATCAATGGCAAAGATGTTGCACTTAGATTCCGCCTTGTATAATATTGAGGCCTGCAAGTCCGATCTTAAGCAGTTCTTTTTGCGGAAAGAGATAACAAGCCCTGCATACCGCCCCAATTCAAGGTGGGATTTCCTGTTTCCACGGAGTCCAACCGGAGAAGAACTTCAGGAAGCGTGAAATTGCCCGTAGCGGAACTGTGAAGGGCGGAGCAATAGACCAGGAAGTGTCAAGCATCTACCCCCATACTTAACGCGCAACCCTGCGCTGCCATTTCTGATCTGATGCGTGGCTATCTGCAAAAAAGAGATTTATCTCCAGAGATAGCAGAAACTGAAATTCCAGCGTCCATCCCCTCTGTCGGTGTCAGTTGTACCACGAAGAGGCCATGAATAATAAAAGCTGCCGCACGTATGTTCACCTATCTCAACAGTTGCGCCTAATCCCGCACCCCACAAATCAACAGCCTTCTTTTCACCTGGAACCGGATTCTTGGTCTTTGCGCGACCATGGTCAACAAAGGCCAAGAGAGACACATTCGGGGGCCGATTGTCTGAGGTCTTGGTTGAGCCGCCGTTGGATTGCCCCCTGTTATCTTGTTCTGGTCCGTTAAGGTACTTCGTTAGATCGAACTTGTATTGAGCCGAGGCGATTATCCCGCCGTCTGCCACAATCTCATCTTCCTCATACCCTCTAACAGAGTACAACCCACCAAAGGTGGTCATCTTTGCTGGAACCAGACGCTCATTGGAGCTGATGCGCCTGAGCGATCCACTCAACTCGTGAATGTCGTTTCTGTCAATAAACTGCCTGTGCGAAGCCGCCAACATGTATATAGTAAAATCTGGGTCGGTATTTACTCTCGCCTTGGCAAACTCGCTCATACTGGCCCCATCAAAGCTTGTCGTTCTGTTAAATAGAAATGACGTGCCGGAACGCTTTGTAGAACGATGAAGTTCTGCTCCTGCCCCGTAAAGATCCATATCAACATCTGCTGATAAGCCCAACGAAGGATTTACCTTGCTCCTTTCATGACTCAATGAACCGATGATATCAAGGAACCAAGGACTCTTTTCATTCGCTGAGTCACGGCTAGGCCATTGAAACAGGTTATAGCGCAGTGTGGTGCCGTAAAATGAACCATTGCCCCGGAAGTTTATCCCCTGACCGGCAGTCTCAGGCGTAATCTCAAATTGGCTGTAGCCCCCATAGAACCCCAAACGGAGCCTTGGCGTAAATAAGGGAAACTCGTAGCTCCCAAATACAGCATTATTCTCATCGAGTGAGTCCACAGGCGCTTGATACATCAACGAAAACCTGTCGTCTTTGCCGGTCAGGTTGGTATTTACCAAGCCAACTCGTGGAGCCCACTGACGCTTGTCTGTACCCGAATCGTCAACTTGAGCATACCAATGCCATGGATTGGCTTCATAAACCTCATAGGTCAGATCGACGGCATTTTTCTCAGTACTTCTTGAGACGACGGTGTTAATATGTCTGTCAGGGTTGAGATTCAGAAGGTTCATTGAATAATCCAGTCGCTTTTTTCTGATCAGCTCTCCCGGTTTCACCTGGGATCTGAGCACGGAATCTTTCAGTACTCCTTTTCTTGTTTTCTCACGGTCGAAATTGTAACGCTCGATCGCAACTTCTGCGGCTTGGCCTTCGATAACCTTTATTATCAGTGTCCCATCCTTGAATTCATTCTTTCCTTCGACTGTATCTTGTGGAACATACACGTAGATACCCGCGTACCCCTTCTTGCTGTATCTATCCAGGATGTACTTCGCTAGACCCTGAATTGTCTTTTTGGAGACCTGACGCACTTGCCCCGGCGCTTTGAGTACTTCATGCAGTGCTCTGAAATCATACACATTCTCTGTCCCTTCCTCCACAAAGTCGAAAGGCAGAGATTTTGGAGCCAAGAGTTCAGCCTCTGAAAACACGGTACTATCAATTATCCTGATCTGCCTGACACCAAACAAGTCTGATTCACCCTTGGGCAAAGGAGATTCCGGTACCTTCGCCTCACCGGATATGGCCGAAGTGGTAAAACCTGAAGGCTCTTTGATAGAAGTCTTTGCGAAAGGAGCTATGTCATCTGTATGGAGCGAAGGTGTTGCATCGGTCTTGGTTTGCCCTCCCTGTGCCCCCATATCTATCTGTTCCAACTCATCTTGGAACTCTTGTTCGATCTTAGCTTCCTCTGACTCAGACGCCTTCGCAAACCTCTCAGCCCAGATTCCTAAATCGTATTTCGCCTTTTCGCGGTCCGATTCTGCCTTTGCTTTCGCCTTTTCGTATTCTGTTTCTACCCTTGCCTCTTCTATGGCTATAGCTCTCCTCGCCGCGTCCTTCTCCCTAACACTGAGATCGGGCCTCAATCCTGCTTCTTTCTTCAAATTCTCGATTCGCGCGTTCCCTCGCTCGTATTCTCCCTGGGCTTTGCTGAGCGCCAATTCGCATTCAGCCATAATGGCCTTGTCTTTCTTTGCCAATTCCTCAGCACATTTGCTCAGTTTGGAATTCAAATCCGCAAGTCTCGAATACCTTCGCCTTTCGGCCTCCCGACGCTTTTCTGCAGCGGCGCTTTGCCCATTCTCTTGGCCAGCGTTGTTCTTTGAAGGCTCCCCAAATAGTTCGAGGACCTTGCTCTGAGCGCTCATCGCATCCGCAATGCCTGTTTTACCATTTCCTGAGCGTATTCCGCTGGTTCCTGCAAGGACTACTGAGCCCAATACAACATCAAACATGGTTGCATACAGGATTGAACTCACCAACGGCCGTAATGCAATCTGCTGCCACAAGACACGACCTGTTCCTTTCGATGCCGCCGGAATCCCACACATTTCTTATGTATGCTCCTAAACAATCCGAAGTGTTCGTCCCTACCCGTCAGGCATGCTGTCTAATGTTTCTGCCGGACTACACTCCATTATTCAAATCCATATGCCAACAATAATTATCGGCTGCGTTGCCATTGAACACGAATAAAAGCTCACATGGACTTCGTGATCAATGAGACCCGCTCTTTGCTTTCGTTAAAATAGTCCATTTTCAGCACTGATACGCCACATTATAACGTAAAAAACAGTCTGTGGAGAGAACGCACCCACAGAGGCTCTCATTCTCCCCTAGTCAACCGCCAAACAGTATGGAACAGATCGCTCTTCGTTTTTAGCACAAGAACCCGTGTAGCCACGCAGAGAACAGTACCATTAATGACCCGTTTTACCAGACTCTCTTCCATGCTCACTCACTGCAAATCAAGGAGCACTGTACTTGTCAATCGAAATGGTCTCGTAAGGTTTACGATTTGCTATGCTCGATAATGCTGGCCAATGAGGCAATCTGATGTTGTTGCTCATGCTTGGCTCCTAATAGTATTCGCAGCAGCATAATCATTACTTTCCGTACCATTTTCGGGTCGCTAATAGCACGGGAGATGATTGCCGAGTGAATTCGTCCGTTGGGCCGGCTGCAGTGAGGACATGTTCTCTCAAGTTCCAAGTCGCTGCTGGCCGATGGAACATAGTAACGAATCATTTTGGGCCTCCTTGCCGAGTGTTTTTACTTCACATCGGCAAAGAGGCCATTTTTCTATCACCCAATACCACACAACTTGGGACGATTACCTGGTGGGGGGCAACTATATATTTATGCTCGGTTGCTGAGCCTTCGGCCGTGGATTTCTTATGGACGCGATTTCCGAGGGGGTCGTATTTGACCTCAATGGAATCCTCGGGAGATTCGTTCCAGAGGGCCTTTCTTACCTTGTTATCCCAGTTGAAGGTATAGGTGATGTCGTTTCCGGCGTTGTTAGCGGCGATATTGGCGGCAGAAGCGGAAATAAATTTCTTGCAATTGCGGCTGTAATAGCGCATAATGCCCCGGATACCGTAGAAAATGACTATAAGCGTTTGTGCGAAGAAGTTAGTTTTAGGAGATTTAGGAATGAACGATCAAATGGGCCCCGGCAGTCTGCTGGATACAACCGATAGTCTGGAGGCGATTAGCGTGTTTCGCGGATGGAAGAACTTCATGTTCTTAATCGTCTTCCTCTGCCTGCTGCTCGTGCAGGCCGCCTTCTGGCTGGTGAATACCGGCATGGTGAAAATTGAATGCGGCGCCTGCGCAAAGGCCGGAGCCGTTGTGGACGCCCCCGGTACAGCCGATGCCAACGAGGCCGTAGTGACGGCAGCCGTTGACGCGAATAAGCCGGTCGAAGCCGCACCAGCCGAAACCACGCAATCCAAAACGAGCCTTGACAGTCTTCTGGGACAGATCACCTTCCGGCGGCTCTGCTGGACTGTCCGTTTTGTCAACGCAATACTGATTCTATCTGCCTGCGTTTACGTCCTGGCTATCCTATTCAGCCTGAAGGTCTCGATAGTGGGCAAGCTCGGTGGAATCAACCATATCGGTAAGGCGTTCTTCCTCGGATTGTTCATGTTTGTCCTGCTGCTGCCCTGGCAGAGAATCTTTGGCGGCGTGGTCATGGGCGCAATATACGCACCCTGCGAGCTGGCCAGGGCCTATCCCGCCGAGAGGGCGAATCTTTTTGCCAACGCACTTTACTACCTGCGGTTCAGCGGGTACTGGCTCTTGATATTCTTTATGCTCATGCTGACTCAAATGCGGACCTGCCGCTGGACAAGAGCCGTCCTTCGTCGCCTCGAGGTGGTATAGACCGATGGCCGCCAAGAGCATCGGCTTCATCGGCACCGGGATTATGGGCAAGCCGATGGCCCGCAACCTGCTCAAGGCCGGTTACACGCTAAGAGTTCATAATCGCACAAAGGCGAAGGCCGAGGACCTCCTCTCGCAAGGGGCCGTCTGGGCGGCCACCGCGGCGGAGGCCGCTGCGGCCAGTGACGTCGTGATCACCTGCGTCACCGATACGCCCGACGTCGAAGCCGTCCTCCTCGGTGAGAACGGCGTAATCCAAAAGGCTCGGCCCGGCCTTATCTGCGTCGATATGAGCACGATATCCCCCGCCGCAACGATAGAGATGGGCCGACTTCTTGCTGCCAAAGGCATAACGCTCGTTGATGCCCCAATCAGCGGCGGCGAGATCGGCGCGATAGAGGGCAAGCTCTCGATTATGATGGGCGGCCCGAAAGACGCCATTGAAGAGGTTCGCCCGATTATGATGGCTATGGGCCGGACCGTCACTCACTGCGGGCCGCTCGGCTCGGGCCAGATGACAAAGCTGGCCAACCAGGTTATGGTGATCCACACGATTATGAGCATCGCTGAGGGCCTGGCCTTCGCAGAAAAAGCCGGCCTCGATTTGCAGACCACGCTTGAAGTAACATCGGCAGGCGCCGCGGGCAGCCATTCCTTAAAGGCCCTCGGGCCTAAGATAATCGCGGGCGACCTCAAGCCCGCCTTTATGGTCGATCTCCAGCAGAAGGACCTCCGCTTAGTCCTCGAATACGCCGAGAAGATCAACCAGCCCCTGCCCGGCGTGGCGCTTGCCAAGCAGCTATTAGCCGTCCTACAGGCGAAGGGCAGGGGAAAAGACGGAACCCAGGCCCTGATAGACGTAATCCGCTCTCTGGCGACCGGGTCTTAACATCTCACCGCCGAGGCCGCAAGGACCGCAGAGGTTTTGGTGAGAGAAGGGCATGAGGTTGATTTCGGGGCGGGGAAATACGTGGTAACTACGGGGTTTGGCGGGGAAAATGTTGTTTTTTCGGGCTCCTCAGGACAAGTTTTTGCTTGACTTCTTCGCTGCATCGTGTACAGTAGAGAATGGTCACGGAAGTGCGACGAGAAGTTGTTCGCCAACCTGCCAGCCTGGAGGGCAATCGAAAGCTGTGGCGACCAAAAAGTGTACTGCGGCCTTAGTATGCCAAAACCCGCTTGTGACAGCAGGCTTTTGGCGAAAGGCCCTGACAATTCGAGGTGGATGTGATGAAAAAGCGATTTTGTGCGGCGGTGTTCTTTATGGTCTGGTTGGGTGGTTCCTGTTTTGGAGCGATAACCCAGATTTGGTATCAAAGCTTCGATGTTGGCGAAGGACGATGGCAATACGAATACTCGGTGCAAAACATCAGCTTGCCATCGCCCATTAAGGAGTTTACGATATGGTTCGATTACGGGGCCTATGACAATCTCGTGATTGAGACCACCGGTCCGCTCACGGACGAGTGGGAAGAGGTAGTCTGGCAGCCAGAACCAGTTTTGCTCGATGACGGTGGGTATGATGCAGAAGCGTTAGGAGATGGTGTTAGTGTCGGAATTGACAAGGTAGGTGTTTTTGTAGTCAGTTTCGACTGGCTTGGCGTCGGCGAGCCGGGTCCCCAGCTCTATGAGATCATTAACCCAGTCTCGCTCGAGACGATTGATTCGGGAATGACCAGGCTCATACCCGAACCTGCGACGCTGCTGTTTCTCGCCATAGGGGGACTGATTTTGAAAAGAGAAGCTTAGCCCCAGAGAACGATGTCGACGAGTAGGCAAAACAAGAGTGACTAAAGTGACCCAAAGGGAGCTGAAGGAACTATAGCGAACTCCACGCCTTAGATGCTTCTTTTTGTCTTACCGTTTTGGTGGTGAGAGACAATGACGAAGAAAGGACGAAGATGAAGGCAAGAAGAAGTCTGAAAATCGCATTGGGCACAGCACAATTCCTGTTAGGGATTGGAATACAAGCTCAGGCAGCTTCAATAGTCGGCTGGGGAGACCTGATTGTGGATAGCCTTGAGCTTGCCCGAGAAAACCACACTGCCATTTCGGCAGGAGGCGGCCACAGTCTTGCCTTGTGCTGGGATGGGACTATAGTCGGGTGGGGCTACAACGCCCGCGGTGAGGCGACCCCTCCTCCAGGTAGTAATTACATTGCCATAGCCGCAGGAGGGGGTCATTCAGTTGCCTTAAGATCCGACGGCTCTATCGTCGGCTGGGGATCCAATTATCACGGTCAAGCGATAGCGCCCCATGGCAACGACTTTATCGCAATCACCGCAGGAGCGAATCACAGTCTCGGCCTGCGCTCAGACGGCACAATAGTCGGTTGGGGAAGCAACAATGACTATTGGGGAGAATGGGCTGGTCAAGCGACCCCACCTCCGGGAAATAATTATATCGCTATAGCCGCAGGATCGTGGCATTCGCTGGCCTTAAAATCTGATGGGTCTATCGTCGGGTGGGGGGCGGACTATTATGGTCAGGCGACCCCTCCTTCAGGTAATGATTACATTGCGATAGCCGCAGGAGCGGGGCATTCACTTGCCTTAAGATCCGACGGCTCTATTGTCGGGTGGGGGTCGAATTATTCTGGTCGGGCGACCCCCCCTGGCGGAAACGACTTTGTCGCTATCGCCGCAGGCTCGCTTCACAGTATCGCCCTGCGCTCGGACGGCACAATAGTGGGTTGGGGAAGCAACTATGACTATTGGGGAGAGTGGGCTGGTCAGGCGACTCCGCCTGTTGGCGATAACTTCGTGCGCATAGCGACAGGAAACTACAACAGTCTCGCCTTGCGCTCGGACGGCACAGTAGTTGGCTGGGGCGAAAACGATTATGGTCAGACAGCTCCGGCCGCTGGATATGATTTCGTCGCTATGGCAGCAGGGGGTACGTTCAGTCTTGCTTTGCGCTCGGGAGGTGGAATTGTAGGGTGGGGCCGAGACGCAAGCGGTCAGGCGACTCCGCCTGTTGGCGATAACTTCATCCGCATAGCGGCGGGAGACTACTTCAGTCTCGCCTTGCGCTCGGACGGCAGTGTTGTTGGCTGGGGCGACAATAGGTATGGTCAGACAACGCCCCCTTTGCACAATGATTTCATCGCCGTATCAGCAGGAGGCTGGCACAGTCTTGGCTTGCGCCTGGATGGCGCTGTTGTCGGGTGGGGTAACGACGAGTATGGTCAGGCGACGCCCCCTTCTGCTAATGATTTTATCGCCATAGCAGCAGGAAGTAACCATAGCCTTGCCCTTGGCTCAGACGGGGTGGTTGTCGGCTGGGGAAGTAACGTTGACAATTCGGGAAAATGGAGTGGTCAGGCGATTCCGCCTGCTGAAGGCCATTTTGTCGCCATTGCTGCTGGCAGGTATCATAGTCTTGGCCTTCGTTACGACGGCTCTATAGTCGGCTGGGGCTACAACGCCCACGGTCAGGCGACGCCGCCTGGCGGAGATGATCATATCGCCATAACCGCAGGATGGCTTCATTCACTGGCACTAAAGTCCGACGGATCTATCGTCGGCTGGGGGGGAACCGATCAGACAGGTACGCCCCCTTCGGGTAACAGTTTTGTCGCCATAGTGGCCGGTCAACTGCATAGCCTTGCACTTAAGGCAACAAGGCCGCAGATACGGGTTGTAAACAAGAAGCGGCGACTCGACATCGGCAAGATGGTATTTGAATATGACTGTACCGTTAGCTTTGAGAATTTGTGGGATATTGCGATAAGAAACTTGCGAGTCGAGATGATAGGCGTGCCTGCGAATATGACTTTGATCGATCCCATAGCCACCTTCGACGACGAGGCGGTTTCTGAAAAAGGCTGGGTTACCAGCACCGACACGTGCACTTTTGAGGTTGACCGTTCCCAGCCAATCGATCCCGACCAGATAGTCTGGAAGGTGCGGTGTGAAAAGGTGATCACCGGCCAGCAGATGGAGTTGACGATCACGGGCGTTGAGTCTGCGGCTTCATCAAATGCTGCCGGCGGTTTTCTGATGTTTGATGAACCGGCTGATTTTGGTGATATAGCTGGGTTGGGGGGCAACTGGCTGTGGAGAGGTATAAAAGGCGGCGTAGCTGAAGATGTAGATCAGGACGGTACTGTTAATCTTAGAGACTTCGCTCGTTTGGCCGAAGACTGGCTCGGCAGCCGGTGACTTTAATACTCCTGCCGAGTGGATGGTTATTGTTAGGGTGTTAGGCGGAGGATTAGGTCTTTTTGCGTGGGGTATATTCTTAGGAGGGATTGTCTGTCTGCGGGGTCGAAGTCTTTGAAGTCGAAGGCGGGGGCCATTGTTGTTCCCATCAGGGCGAATTTGCCGCCGGGGTTTAAGAAGCAGCCCTGCCAGGTTCCGGCGGGGACGGTTGTTTGGAGTTTTTGGCCGGCCTGGATGCCTTGGCCTAAGGTTATCAGGTCATGCGAGCCGTCGGGGCGCAGTTGGAGCATTGTTACCGGATCGCCCAAGTAGAAGTGCCAGACTTCGTCGCTCTTTAGCCTGTGCAGTCTGGAAAACGTGTCGAGCGTGAGCATATAAAGGATAGCCGAGCCGAAGCTTCGCGGCCCGTCGTAGCGGTCGGGCAGATTTTCGCGGGCTATCCGCTCGGTGGAGCGGTAGGTCTCGACGTAGTATCCCCCCTCGCCTTCCAGCGGCTTCATCCCGAACATTTCGATTATCTGCTTCGCCGTTATCATTGCCGGCCGCCTGCTTACTATTGCCTATCGCGTATTGGACGGAGCCATCCCCCCCTTAGGGGAGGCTGCCACCCTGTCTATTTCTTCGCATTGCGTGCCCCATAAAGAGGGTGCGGCGCCGGCATACACCTTAGAATTTAAGGCTTTGCGGGGTCTGTGTCGAGGACTTTGCGGTTACGCGCCTGCAAATAAACGGTTTACCTGGGGACGACGTTTTGGTACAATACAAAGTTTGTGTTTGAGCCGGTTTTTCAACTGAGTATGGTTGGGGCGACGAAACAAGGGGTATGGCAAAGAAGGCTTCAAAAGCTATTAAGATAACCGGTGCGGCCGAGCACAATCTCAAGAATATCAGCCTCGACATCCCGCGCGATATGATGGTTGTTATTACGGGGATAAGCGGCTCGGGCAAAAGCTCGCTTGCTTTCGATACGGTCTATGCCGAGGGACGGAGGAAGTACGTCGAGTCGCTCAGCGCGTACGCCCGGCAATTCCTTGAGCAGATGCAAAAGCCCGCGGTATCGGATATTACGGGCCTGCCGCCGACGATTGCGATTGAGCAGCGTCACGCCGGGAGCAATCCCCGTTCGACCGTTGCCACGACGACGGAGATATACGACTATTTCCGGGTGCTCTTTGCGCGTGCGGGTCAGCCGCACTGCTGGGTGTGCGGGCAGGAGATTACGAGCCAACATTCTTCGCAGATTGTCGAGTCGATACTGAATAAGCCCGAGGGGACAAAGGTGCAGATTTGCGCACCGTTAGTGCGCGGCAAGAAGGGCGAGCACAAAGAGGTTTTCGCGGATATTCAGCGGGAGGGGTTTGTGCGCGTTCGGGTTGATGGCTCGATCTACGACGTGAGCCGAGGCGGCGGTGCGCCGCTGTTGGATAAGAATAAAAAGCACGATATTGCGGCGGTCGTAGATAGGCTGATAATCAAGGAGGCGGTTCGCGTGCGGCTGGCCGATTCGGTCGAGACGGCGCTGAAATTGGCCGACGGGATTTTATTGGCGCTGGTGCAGGAGCCGAATGGGGACAAGGCCGCTGCCGGCGAGACGGGCGACGACAAGTGGGAGGAGATCATATACAGCGAGAAGTTCGCCTGCTCGAAGCATCCGCAGGCGAGCCTGGAGGAGCTTTCGCCGAGGCTGTTCAGCTTCAACAGTCCTTACGGGGCGTGCAGGAGCTGCGACGGGCTGGGGACAATTCTGGAGTTCGATCCCGACCTGATAGTTCCAGACAAGGCCGTTTCGCTCGAGAGCGGGGCGGTCGATGCCTGGCGCAAGGGCGGCAAGAGAATGAATATATTCTACAATCGGCTGATTAAAAGGTTTTGCAGGAAGATGAATATCAGCAAGTCGATTCCGTTCGAGCAGATACCTAAGGAGTACAGGGATATTCTGCTTTACGGGACGACGGAAGCGGACGAGGGCAGGTACGGCGTGTCATTCGAGGGCGTTATTCCGAACCTGACGAGGCGGTGGAAGAATACTGCCAGCGAATACGTTAAGGCCAGGCTGCACAGCTACTTATCCGAGCAGCCCTGCCAGAAGTGCGGCGGCGCCAGGCTTCGCCCGGAAGCGGTCGCTGTGAATGTGGGGGGCAAGAGCATAAATGAGCTGTCGCACATGAGTATTGAAGAGGCGCAGGGGTTCTTCGGGAAGCTGAAACTGGATAAGGAGAAGAGCATTATTGCGGCGCAGGTTTTGAAGGAGATCAAGGCCCGGCTGAAGTTCATGGTGGACGTGGGGCTGGGCTATCTGACGCTGGATCGGATGAGCAGCACCCTGGCCGGCGGGGAGGCCCAGCGGATTCGGCTGGCGACGCAGGTGGGCAGCGGGCTGGTCGGCGTCTGTTACGTGCTTGACGAGCCGACGATCGGTCTGCATAAGCGCGATAACGACCGCCTCTTGGGGATACTCCAGCGGCTCAGCAAGCTCGGCAATACGGTTATCGTCGTCGAGCACGATGAGGATATCATCAAAAGTGCGGACCATATTATCGACATAGGGCCGGCGGCGGGCAAGCACGGCGGCGAGGTGGTTGCGCAGGGGATGGTTGAGGATATTGCGAATTGCGAAAGGTCGCTGACGGGCGATTATCTCAGCGGCAGAAGGAGCATATCGCTGCCGACCAAGAGACGCAAATACAGTCTGAGGAAGTGCATCGAGGTGAGGGGCGCCGAGGAGAACAACCTCAAGAGCATCGACGTGAAGTTTCCGCTCGGGGTATTTGTATGCGTCACGGGGGTATCGGGTTCGGGCAAGAGCACCCTGGTCAGCCGAATCCTGCTCAGGGCGCTGAGGCGGAGGCTGTATCAATCGCGGGAGCGGCCCGGCAGGCACAAGGACGTCCTAGGGACGGCCCAAATCGACAAAGTCATAGAGATAGACCAGTCGCCCATCGGAAAGACGCCTCGGAGCAATCCGGCGACATACACGGGGGTGTTTGACCTGATACGCAGGCTGTTTGCGATGACGCGCGAGGCGAAAATTCGCGGTTATAAGCCGGGGCGGTTCAGCTTTAACGTCAGGGGCGGACGATGTGAATACTGCATGGGCCAGGGAACGAAGAAGATCGAGATGCACTTTCTGCCGGACGTCTATGTTATATGCCAGAACTGCAAGGGCACGCGATTCAATCCGGAGACGCTCCAGGTGACGTATAAGGGCAAGAATATCGCGGAGGTATTGGATATGCGGATTTCCGATGCGCTTGTCTTCTTTGCGAATTTCCCGAAGATTCTGCGCGTATTGCAGACTCTGGCGGACGTGGGCCTGGGCTATATGCAGCTTGGCCAGGCCTCGACGACTCTCTCAGGCGGCGAGGCGCAGCGGGTGAAGCTCTCGGCGGAGCTGGGCAAGGCGGCCACGGGACATACTTTTTACATACTGGATGAGCCGACGACGGGGCTGCACTTCGCGGATATTCACAACCTGCTCAACGTATTGGGTCGGCTGTGCGACATGGGCAATACGGTCGTGGTAATCGAGCATAACCTTGATGTTATCAAGATAGCGGACTATATTATAGACTTGGGTCCCGAGGGCGGCGATGCCGGCGGGCAGGTTGTGGTCTCAGGCGCGCCGGAGGAGATTGTTAAGAACAAGAAGAGTTATACGGCCAAGTATCTCAAGGATAAGTTGGAAGTGAGCTAAAGTGCCTAAAATGAGCTAAAGTTGAAGAGGCAATCCACAACTTTGGGCACTTCAGGCACTTTTAACTTTAGTCACTCTATACTTTAGGCAATTCAGATTTTAGGCGCTTCTATGTGGGAATTCAGGCTAAGCGGTATTGAAGACTTGGAGGAGATGAACAGGGGCTTGGGCCTTGATGTCGATGCGATTGAGGATGTTTCGGTATTGGCTGAGCCGGTGCGTGCGGGGGGGCTTTCTATGCCTAATTCCCTGGCGGTGCATCCTATGGAGGGCTGCGACGGGGATTCGCAGGGCCGGCCCGGCAAACTGACCTTACGGCGGTATAAGAGATTCGCCGCCGGCGGGGCGGCCCTGATATGGGGCGAGGCGACGGCGATTATCTCCGAGGCCAGAGCCAATCCGAGGCAGTTGTGGATCAATGAGAAGAGCAAGGCTGGCTTCGCAGCAATGGCCGAGATGATGCGGCAAACTGCCGCTGAGAGTATGGGGCCGAGGCATAGGCCTGTATTAGTGATGCAGCTTACTCATTCCGGCCGATACAGCAAGCCCGCTGGCATCGCACAGCCGATCATCCCTCAGCGCGACCCTTATCGCGATCCTCTCGTTCCGCAGCCTGTGCCGGATACGAACAGAGCGAGCAAGATACCGGAAGACTGGCCCATCGTTACCGATGAGTATCTCGACGGGCTCGTGGATGATTACGTCGAGGCGGCGAGGACCGCCTTCGAGTCGGGGTTCGACGCGGTGGACGTGAAATCCTGTCATGGATATCTAATCAGCGAGCTTCTTGCCTGCCACAACAGGCCGGGCAGGTACGGCGGGTCGTTCGAGAACCGGACGCGGTTTATGCTGGACGTAGTCGATAGGATTCACGATGAGCTCGGCGCGGATAAGGCGGTGGTCACGAGGCTCGGCATTTACGACGCCATACCGTATCCCTACGGATGGGGCGTCGATAAAGACGACTACCGCAAGGCGGATCTGACCGAGCCGATGAAACTGATTGAGTTGTTGCGACAGCGCGGGGTTAGGCTGGTTAATGCGACGGTTGCCAATCCGTATTACAATCCGCACGTGGGCAGGCCCTTCAACGAGCCGATAGTCGGCGGTTACGAAGAGCCGGAGCACCCTCTTGCCGGGGTGGCCAGGATGGTAAGCCTCACAGGCCAGATCCAGAAGGAATTCCCCGATATAGCGATTGTGGGGACGGGATATAGCTGGCTGAGGACGCTTTTTGCCAATGTGGCGGCGGCGAGCAAGGCCAAGGGCCTGGCGACTCTAATAGGCGGCGGGCGAATGGCGTTTGCATATCCGGATTTCGCCAAGGATATTCTGACTAAAGGGCGCATGTCGGCTGATAAGGTGTGTGTAGGCTGCAGCGCGTGCACCCAGCTTATGCGGGATGGGACAACAGCAGGGTGCGTCGTGCGGGATAATGAGGTATATGGGCCGATATTCGAGCGGGGGAGGATGGGCGACCGGGAGAATCTGGCTCGCTTGGCGTCTGCGTGCCGGAAGTGCCAGGAGCCGACGTGCCAGTTGGGCTGTCCGGCGGGCGTCGATATTCCGAAATTCATAAGCCTGTTTCTGGAAGGCGACGAGCAGGTTGCTTACAAGGTGCTGCGAGAGGCCAATATATTCCCTGAAGTATGTGCGTGGCTTTGCCCCGTCGAACAGCAGTGCGAGGGAGGCTGCCTGCAACGTTTTATCGGCGATGCGCCGGTGCCTATTGCCGAGATTCAAATGCATCTTGCTGTGCAGGCGAATAGAAACGGGTGGTCGAAGCTGCGAGTGCCGGAAAAACGAAGCGGCAGGAACGTAGCGATAGTCGGCGCAGGGCCTGCGGGGCTTGCCTGTGCGGCGAAGCTGCTCGAGGCGGGCCACTGCGTTACAATCTTCGACAAGAGCAGAGAATTCGGTGGGATGATCGAATCGGTGATCCCAGCCGACAGGCAAAGCGATTCGTTGAAGAATGAGATCGCGGCGGTCTTCAGCGATGTTCCCAAAGACAGGATGACTTTGCGTCTGGGTAAGGGGCTGGACGGCAAATTCAATCTTGATGCGATTATGGCCGAGGGCTTTGACGCGGGCTTTTTGGGTATGGGCCTGGCGCAGTCGGTTAGTCTGAGCGATGAAGACCGCAATATTAACGGGCTGTGGGATGCGCTGGGGTTTCTCTCGGCTGCAAGGGGGCCACGCAAGCCGGATATTGCGGGCAAGCGCGTCGCGGCGATTGGCGGGGGCAATACGGCGATGGATGTGGCGGTTACGGCCGGAGAGCTTGGGGCCAAAGACGTATATCTGATTTACAGGCGATCGTTCAAGGAGATGCCGGCCTGGGACGCCGAGCGGGATAGGGCGATGGCCGCAGGCGTGCATTTCCTGATATTGACCCAGCCGATAAGGTACAACAGCAAAGACGGCAAGCTAACGGGTATAAGAGTATGCCCGACGAGACTGGGGCAGCCGGATGCTTCAGGCCGGCGCAGGCCGGAGCCGATAGAATCAAGCGCTTACAATCTTGACATGGACATTGTGGTCGAGGCGATAGGCCAGAAAACGCCCAAAGACATTGAGCAGATTTTACCGGGGGTTGAATTGGAAGACGGGCTGATTCGGACGCTGGGGCCGAGCCTGGCGACGTCGCGAGCGGGTATCTTTGCAGGCGGCGATTTAGTGCGAGGGGCCTCGACGGTAGTGGCGGCCGTGGCCGACGGAATGAGGGCGGCGAAGGAAATTGACAAATTCTTAGAAAATCGATAAGGGAGAATATGAAATGGCAGATAGACCGGCAGCAATTGTCACCGGGGCAAGCCGAGGTATTGGAAAGGCCATCGCAAAAGAGCTGGCAACGCTGGGCTTCGACCTCGTGATCAACCATTTTGACTTTGGTTCGGACGGCAAAGCCGACGAATCCAAGGCGGTCCAGACGCAAAAGGAAATCACCGAGCTTGGCGCCGAATGCGTGGCTCTGCGCGGCGATGTGAGCAGCCCGGAGGACCGCAGCAGTCTCGTTGCTCTGGCCAAAAGCGAATTCGGCAGATGTGATATGTTGGTGAATAACGCCGGGGTTGCGCCTTTGAAAAGATTGGATCTTCTTGAGGCGACGGAGGAAAGCTTCGACAGAGTAATGGGAATAAACCTCAAAGGGCCGTACTTCTTGACACAGATAGTGGCCAACTGGATGATTGAACAAAAAGAGCGGCATCCGGACCGGGCGTTCCGAATTATAAATACTGGGTCAATCTCGGCATATACCAGCTCGCCCGGGCGTGGTGAATACTGCGTGAGCAAGGCGGGCGTTACTATGATGACAAAGCTTTATGCAGATAGACTGGCCGAATACAATATCGGGGTCTTTGAAATCAGGCCCGGCATTATGGCAACCGATATGACCAGCACGGTAAAAGACAAGTACGACAAGCTAATCGCCGAGGGGCTGACGCCTATCAAGCGATGGGGCCGGCCTGAAGATGTCGCCAAGGCCGTGGGCGCTATTGCCGAAGGCAGGCTTGATTTCTCCACCGGCAGCGTGATAGACGTTGACGGCGGGTTTCATTTGAAGAGGCTCTAAGAAATGATCTGCTAAGAAAAGAGGTGTTGAGATGGATATTAAGAGCACGATTGCGACGTTGTTGAGGGATGGTTTTATTCTGGTTTTCAACCAGGATAAGCTTGATATCGTCCGGACGGCGCGGGCGCTTATTCAGGCCGGCGTGAACAATATGGAGGTTACATGCCGAATAAGCAAGCCTCTGGAGAAACTTGCCCGGCTGCGCAAAGAGCTTCCGGATTTTGCGGCTGGCATGGCCAGCCTGATTGATTCTGCTGAGATGCTTGACGTTTACAACAAGGCCCACCCGGCGGACCCGCTGCCGTCGGTGCGTCAGGCAGCGGATGCCGGGGCGTCCTATCTTGTCTCGGCTGTCACCTTCAGCGACAAAAGCTATGAGCAATTTGCCGGGCGGTTGCCTATGATACCGGGGTGCAGCAATGCGGGCGAGATTGTCAGCCAGTTCTCCAAGGGGGCGAATCTTTGCAAGATATTCCCGGCCAAGGAGCTCGGTGGGGCGGGCTTTGTAAAGGCGATTGATGCGCCGCTTCACAAGATTATCAGCTTGGTCCCCACCGGCGGGACAAACGCGACGAACATCCCCGACTACATAGAGGCTGGGGTTCTGGTGTTGGGCGCTTCGTTCAGTATGATTGAAAAAGCTACAATGAAGAAGATAATCGACGACCAGGACTACGAGCTTCTGAGCAAGGAACTGACAACGGTCAAACACATGATAGATACTCTGCGGGCGGAGAAGTATCCGGGCATCGACTTTGCCGGGGCCTCGGCTGAAGAGATAAGCCTGGCAACAGGTAGAAACTTCAATATTGGATAGATAAATTAACCGGATGAACCTAACTTTGATAACAGCCCTTGCCGTGTTCACATCGACGGCGAGGGGTGATTCTGCGGATGCCAGCGGGATAACGATTAACGGCAAGGACAGCGGCTATCGCGGGATATGGTATATGAATCAGCCGTCCGGGGATGAGTACGTCTATAAGTACAGCGGCGGTTTGGCGACGTATTGCGCCAAGCATCAGCCTTTTGCCGTTTATTGTCCGCAGGCCGATAAGACCTTCTTCTGCTACGGCGGGACAACGACGGACAGCAACGATAGACTGGTTCATATAGTCTCGTACTACGATCACAAGAAGGGAATCGTGCCTCGGCCTACGATTCTGCTGGATAAGAAGACGAGCGATGCGCACGATAATCCGGTCATATCGGTTGACGCCGAAGGGCATATCTGGATATTCTCGACGTCGCACGGGACGTCCAGGCCGTCGTACATTCACAGGAGCAACAGGCCGTATGATGTGAGTGAATTCTCATTGGCGCCTGCGACCAAGACGGAAGACGGCAAGGAAGTCCCTATTACGAATTTTTCATATATGCAGGCTTGGCATATCGCGGGCAAGGGGTTTATTTGTTTTTTCACTCGCTACAACTACCCTGCGGAGCGGACTATCTGCTTTATGACAAGCTCTGACGGCGTCAAGTATTCGCAGTGGACGAGGCTTGCAGCAATTGAGAGGGGGCACTACCAGATCAGCGCTGCGGGAGAGGGCAAGGCCAGCTCGGCGTTCAACTTCCATCCGCAGGACAAGGGGCTGAATTGGCGCACCAATCTCTATTACATCGAGACTACGGACTTCGGGCGGACCTGGCACAGTGTGGAGGGGCGGGAGGTGACGCTGCCCTTGACCGATATCGAGAATGCCTGCCTTGTGCATGATTATCAAGCTGAGGGATTAAATGTATATTTGAAGGACATTCGATTTGGCGAAGACGGCAGGCCTGTTATTCTGTTCTTGACGAGCAAGGGGTATGAATCGGGACCTAAGAATGACCCGCGGGTATGGACAACAGCAAGGTGGACCGGAAAAAAATGGCAAATAGAAACGGCGTTCAGCTCGGACAACAACTACGACATGGGCTCGCTCTATGTCGAGAGCGATGGGACGTGGCGGATAATCGGGCCTACCCAAACCGGACCACAGCCTTATAATCCGGGCGGCGAAATGGCTATGTGGGTCAGCACGAATCTTGGAGAAAGCTGGACAATGGCCAAACAGCTCACCAAAAAAAGCCCCCGGAATCATACTTACGCGCGACGGCCGGTGAATGCCCATCCTGATTTCTATGCGCTATGGGCGGACGGGCACGGCAGGGAGCCTTCGGAATCACTGCTGTACTTCTGTAATAAGGAAGGTGTAGTGCGGGTGCTGCCGCGCGAAATGCCCGATGATTTTGCCGAGCCCAAAGTCCTTAAATACCGATGATTGATTATTGATGATACGGACAGGAGCGAGAATTGTGAAAGCCAAGAAGAAAACTTCGGATACGAGAATCGTCTTTCACCATTACAATACGGTGATTGTGGGGTCGGGCGCGGCGGGGATGAACTGCGCGGTGCACCTGTATGAGTTCATGAAGCGAAAGGGGGTGAAGAATCCGCAGGAGCGAATTGTTGTTGTAACGGGAGGGCTTGGCCTGGGGGCCTCGCGGATGAGCGGGTCGGACAAGCAGACGTACTACAAGCTTGGGACCAGTGCGGATGTTCCGGACAGCGCCGAGGAATTTGCCGGGACTTTGACGGCGGCGGGCTGCTGCCACGGCGATACTGCGCTTGCTGAAGGGATTGGCTCACTTCGAGAATTCCACCATTTGGTGCAGGCGGGGGTTCCGTTCCCGACCGATGCACTGGGCGGTTTTATTGGATATAAGACGGACCACGACCCTTCGCAGCGCGCGACTTCAGCCGGCCCCAAGACGAGCAAATTCATGAGCCAATGTCTGCAGGAGCAGCTCGAGAGGTACGGTGTTGACATTGCGGATAAGCAGGAGGTTGCCCATCTGTTGACAGTCGGGGCGGACCCGGCCGTGGCGGAGAGGCGAATCGCTGGTGTGGTGACATTCGACAAGGCCAGCATTTACAAAAAATATGACGGGATAAACGTCTATCTCGGGGCGAACATTGTCCTTGCTGCGGGCGGGCCGGGGGAGCTTTATGAGGCAAGCGTCTATCCTAAGGGCCAGTTCGGAATTCACGGCCTGGCGTTCAAGGCGGGCCTTGTCGGCGAGAATCTCACCGAGTCTCAGTTTGGGCTGGCGAGCACGAAGTTTCGCTGGAATGTCTCTGGGACGTATATGCAGGCAATCCCGCGCATATTCAGCACCGACTCGAAACACAATGACGAGAGGGAATTCTTGGCCGACTATTTTCTGTCGATGAGCAAGATGGCAACTGCTATTTTCCTGAAGGGTTATCAGTGGCCCTTCGACCCGCAGAGAATCGAGAATATGCAGTCGTCTCTAATTGATATTCTTGTTTACAACGAGACGCAAAACGGCAGGCGCGTGTTCATGGACTTTCGCAGTAATCCGACAGGGGGCGGCTCGATGAAGGCGTTTGACCTCGATGAGTTGGAGCCGGAGGCCTATCAGTATCTGGCCAGGGCCGGCGCCCTTCAAGCGACGCCTATCGAACGGCTCTTGGCCATGAATCCGCCTGCGGTTGAGATATACGAGGAGAACGGCATTGATTTGCGCAGCGAGCCTCTGGAGATTGCCGTTTGCGCGCAGCATAACAACGGCGGGTTTGCTGTGAATAAATGGTGGCAGTCCAATATAC
>JAFGTU010000037.1 GCA_016933985.1 Sedimentisphaerales bacterium
CGGCGGCACTGCAGAGGCGAGCAAATCATACTTCGGCGGGCCGCCCTGCGAGACCATCGTCGCCGGCGATATAAACGGCGACTGCGAAATCAACTTTGAGGACTTCCGGATAATGGCCTTACACTGGATGTGGCAGGATACCCAAGGCATGAATTCACCACGAATTTCCCAGCGCGGCTTCGCGTTGCTCAGCCGCAACCAAAAAAGGATGGGCAAAAACAATAAGGAATCGCCTTCGGCGAGGCTGTCTAATCTTTTCAAACACCCCCCAGCCGAAGCCAGAAAGGTGGCCGCCATCGCGAAAGTTTGCCTGGTCGTCAATATGAGCTTTAGTCTTTGACATAGAAGGACTTATGGATCTGGCGGCATAAAAATAACGCACGAAAAACAACGTCTTGATGGATTGTAGTACGAATACCCTGGGCACAAGTTGACGCGAAAGAAAGGTGATGTGAGCACTATAAAGATTGAGGTTTTCGGGGAGACTATGAAGATGCAAACGAAGAATTGGAAAACCAGATCGGCGGTGTTGTGCTTCTGCCTGAGCATTGCCTCAGTCTGTCCGGCCAAAGTCATCTATGTCGATGACGACGCTGCCGGTGCGAACGATGGCTCAACTTGGGCGGATGCTTACTACTACCTTCAAGATGCGTTAATGTTCGCTGTCTCCGGCGATGAGATTCGCGTTGCCAAGGGAATCTACAAACCCGACCAGGGCGCCGCCGTCACACAGGGCAACCGGTCGGCAAAATTCGGAATCATAAACGGTCTGACAATCATGGGCGCCTACGCCGGCTACGGCGAGTTTAATCCAGACGAACGCGACACCGAGGAATATGAAACTTTTCTCAGCGGCGATTTGAGCGGAAACGATGCCGATACCAATGATCTGAGGCAATTGGCCGGCGACCCTACTCGCGCCGAGAACATCTACCAGGTCGTTTATGCAGAGAATTTGGATGCAAATACGATTCTGGACGGCCTGACAATCTGCGGCGGAGTAAGCAACTCCAGCGGCAGCGGAATGAGCTTTCGCAACAGCAGCCCGAAGATCATCAACTGCACATTTACAAGAAACTCCGGCTATGCAGCGTACATCCGTGAAGAAAGTAATCCAAGCTTTACGGATTGTACTTTCATCGAGAATGCATCTTTCACCTCATACAGCAGTTACGGCGGCGGGATGCTGATCGGCGACTATTGCGCCCCGATGCTGGTCAACTGCACATTTGAGAGAAACTTTCGATACGGAATCAGGAACTACGGCAATCCCGAACTGACCAATTGCACGTTCGCCGCCAATGACTATATCGGGATATGGAATGACGGCGCTTATGCCGACGAGATAATCCTGACGAATTGCGTTTTCACCGGGAATCTTGGCAATGCTGTTAGCAACAACAATTGCAGCCCTCTGATACAAGGCTGCGCGTTCATTGGCAACTCCGGCTCAAGCGGTGCGGCCATCTACAACGGAGATGGCGCCCCACTTATAGTCAACTGTACGTTCCAGGCCAACCACGCCAACTATGGCGGAGCAATACGGAATTCCGGCGCCGGCGCCACACTGATCAACTGCACTTTTATCGGAAACTCTGCTGCATATTCCGGTGGGGCAATTCGAAATACAAGCTCTGAAACCAGATTGGTCAACTGCACCTTCACGGGCAACTCCGCCTATTTGGGCGGGGCAATATGCAACGACTGGGAGGCAAGTGTCGAAATCGTGAACAGCATTCTCTGGGGAGATTCGGCCCGAAAAGGACCTGAGATCGCTCAGGCCGATTCCTATTACACGCCTCACACTCCTCCCTTGAAGACGGTAATCGAGCACAGCAACGTTCAAGGCGGATCGACGGCCATATACGTGCCTTCGATGTATATGCGATACGGCTCGCCCATCGAGTGGGGCTATGGCAACATTGTTTGCGATCCGCTTTTTGCCGAGCCCGACGGGGCCGACCACGTCTTCGGAACGGAAGACGACGACGTCCGCCTGCTTCCCGGCTCTCCTTGTATCGACAGCGGCGATGACTTTGCTGTGCCCTCTTCAATATTGTTCGACCTCGATGGAGACGCGCGCATTGCTGGTGCTGCAGTGGACATGGGGGCATACGAAGGGCCGGACCAGGCCTTCATACTTAGCACGAGGTCTCTGCCTGTTCCCGAAGGTTCTACTGCCGAATTCACCGTTGCGTTGGCGATGAATCCGAACGGGCCTCTCCAGGTGAGTGTCGCCGTACACTCGGGAGACGGTGACATAACGGTTGTCTCAGGAATGCTGTTGGAGTTTAACTCATCCAATTATCGGATGCCTCAGCCGGTCGTCCTGGCTGCCGCGGAGGATCCGGATCGCTTCACGGGCACGGCCCTGATTTATGTAACTGCATTGGGTCTTGGCACGGCGGGACTGACCGCCAGCGAAGAGGAGAACGAACGATATCCGGATACGCTTCTCGTCGATGCAAAGGCACAGGGCGTCTCCGACGGCTCCGATTGGTTAAACGCCTTCACGGATTTACACGAGGCAATCAACGCCGCCAACGCTATCCCCCAGTTCAAGCAGATATGGGTCGCCCGGGGCACATACAGGCCTGCGTCGCCTTCCGGCGATCGCGCAGTATCCTTCCAACTCGTCAACGGCCTTGCAATAATGGGTGGATACGAGGGATTGAAGGACAGGGGCCGGCCGGGAGACGAACCCGGCTCTGACGCGCGCGATACGGTACTCTATGAGACAATCTTGAGCGGCGACCTCAACGGCGACGATTTGTATGTATCCGATCCGTGCGATTTGATGGTCGAGAGCACACGCAACGAAAACAGTTACCATGTCGTCACCGCCTTCAACTGCAACGGGACCGCCCTCATCGACGGATTCACAATTACCGGAGGGAACGCCAACGGATCCGAAAGCTCGATCCAAGCCGGAGGCGGGATTTACGGAGGCCGACCGACCGTCTCAAACTGCAGAATTGTGGCCAATTCCGCAACCAACTACGCAGGCGGGATAGCGCCATCATCTTACTATTCCGACTACGACGTGAACTTCGGCGTCGTCAAAGACAGCGTTATCAGCGGCAATGCAGCCGCTTCTGTGGGCGGCATTGCATTCTCGCAGATCACCGGCTGCGTTATCAAAAACAACTGCGCAGTCATCACCGGCTCCGGCGCAGCGGCGATCGGCACCGCCACGGACTGCACATTTGAGAACAACTCCACCGTTGGATCCGGGGGTGTAATTTCGGCCTGGAACGAAAGCCCCGTATTCATCCGTTGCTCCTTCATAGGTAATTCCGCAGCTATGTCCGGCGGCGTATTACACGTTGACGGATGCGGCACATGCTCCGATTCCTACCCAGATTTTCAACAGTGCAGGTTCATCGGCAACTCCGCCGGCGAGTACGGCGGCGCCGTTTACAGCACCAGCAATTCCTCAGTTACGTTCACCAATTGTCTGCTCGTCGAGAACCGTGCGGGATTGTCCGGCGGCGCAATATGTGACGTCTCATATCTCGGCGGCACCCTGGTCAACAGCATTCTGTGGAACAACTGCACAGGCCCTGATGCAAATCAATGCGACGAATGTGACGTCATTGACCTGAATATGAATTTCTGCTGTGTCCAGGGCTGGACGGATTCGCTTGGGGGCGATGGTAATACGGGCGCAGACCCGCTGTTCGTTGGCGCGGAGTACGGCAATTTTCAATTGTCCCCCGGCTCTCCCTGCATCGACGCCGGCAACAACGCAGTACTTCCCCAAGCGACAATCCTTGACGGCGACTGCAACGACACCGCCGTCATAGATATGGGCGCCTACGAGTTTGATTTCACTGTCTTTGGCGACATCGCCGTGGATTGTAGCGTCGATGCAAGCGATTTCGCCCTTCTTTCCGCTCACTGGATGGAGAGTCCCTGCAATGAAGCCAATAACTTCTGCGATTTGGCCGACATAGATCGCCAAAACGGCATCGACTTCCGCGATGTACTAATTCTCGCCCAAAACTGGCTCACGACAACGAAATAGCGGTTTTTTCTCCCTGCCGGCATATTTGTGGTTCGTTCTGATGCTGCTGTCGAGCCACGCGATTAGACATCTTCGAGTTCCTCAAAGAAGTCGGAAAAGACCGCGCAAGTGACGATGCAGGATTCCTATTATAAATGCTGTAAACAGGCGTTCAGTTCGCTGCATTGCTGTTTGAGCAGGGTTAATCTCCCGGCCCACAGAGGCGGAATCTCGGTGAAGCTGTTCAGGAGGACTTCAATGCTGTGCGATATATCTTTCTTCTTAGTCTCCGGGATTTTCGAGAAGCATAAGAGCTCATAGTATTTGGCTTGCCACCACCGGACGTTTCTTTGGTTGGATTGTGTCGAGCGTCTCTTTTCAAAATCCGCAACCTTCGCCCACAGGTCGGCGGCATCGGCGAATTTGCCCCGCTCGGCGAGCAGCCGGGCTTGGCAGCGAAGAAAATCGACGCTGTCTTTCTTATATTCATCCGGCAGGGCATCGAGCAATTCTTCGATTTGGTCCAGCTTTTTCGGCTCCTTTGTCACGTCAAATAGTGATATCTCCGCAACATACAGCCGCGCTTGCCCGACCGGAATCAACCCGAAGCACGACAGCGAAATCCGCTCGCAGTACCGGGCAATCCCAAGGCAATTCTCATGCAGTTGCGAGAAATCGGCAGAGCCCTCCTGCAATTGCTCGATCTTCTCAATGACGGCGACGAGCAGCTTTTCCGCTTCGAGGGCATACTCAGGATTATCGCCCCGGCAGAGTTCCGCCAGGCACTCAGCCGATTCGTCCAGCCTGTCTAAATAACGAAGGGCCTTCGACTTGAGGGCCTTCAGGCCGGGGTTATCCGGAGCTCCCGGGGCGGTGAGAATATCCAGGGCCTTCTGCGCCTGGCTTGTTTGAGGAGAATCGAGGAGCAGCTCGCAGTATATCCGCATCGCCTCCGGACGAACGCCGCCGGGATCGTTCTGGTCGCCGCACGTAGTCAGCAAATCGAGCAAATCCCTCAACGCCTCTTCTCTCTTGTTCGGATCGGTATAGTGATCGCGGGTGATTGGGTTTGTTATCAGGTCGAGCTTCGCCCAATATCGGCGGTTTGCCTGCGGCTCAGAGGCAATCTTCCGGAGCAGCTCAGCGGCCTTTTCCTTTTGGCCGGCCGCCATCAGTGCGGTGGCGAAGCAGTATTCCAATTCATCGTCGGCGCACTGCCCGGCAGTTTTTTGAAAGCCGTCGAATACATCCAGGACCGCATGCTCGTCAAGCCGGCCTTGAGAATAAGCATTGCAGGCGAGTTTCGCAGCCTGTTCTGCGATTGTCTCGGCCTCTATGCCGAGTCTTCTGCTCTGGTCATCTTTCTGAAGCTCCGCAGCCCGTAGCAAGAACCCGACCGCTTCACCCGGCGAAACCTCAGCGCACGCCAATGCAGTAACATAGAGCGTCAAAGGCGTCCGGAACCGCTCCGATTGCACAAGGCACCGCAGCAAGCCGATCCAATCTTGCGGCACGTCTCGCCAGGCGGCCTGGACGGCCAGCTCCACCTCGAAAACGCTTGTCTTGCCCAAGTCCGGCTCGCTATGCTCAAGACGATAATTCAGGTCCCGCAGCGCCAAAACGCCGATGAATTTGTCGAGCAATCCCGGCCGGAGATTTACGGTTTCTTCAAACGCATCCGGCATGTTCAGCCGGTGCTGTAAACAGGCCACCGATAGAAACAGCTCCGGATCGTTGACGTCGCTTTGGGCAAGCTCTTGTCCTAATTGGGCCAGCCTGTCATTGTCACCCGGCCCAAAGAGTTTGATTCGCTCAATAGCTATTCTAAAAGCAGTGGACTGCTGCATGTCGGAGCGGTCGAGCAGCAGGTCGAACTGCCGCCGGGCCAAAGACTCATAAGCGGGATCCTCCGAAGCCAGCAGACCAAGCGCCTTGGCTCGCAAGAGTTGCAGATAGGCCGTATCATAGTCTTGCTCCAATGCATCTATCCGAGCCGGCATTTGGCGCAGCATAACGTCCCGATTCTCTTGACCACCGCAAATCGCGACGTGGAAATCCATTTCCAGCCTGTTCACGTTGGCCGCGTAGAAGTCGGCAAAGAGCTTCCGCCAAAGGCCCGTTGCGCCGTATCGGTCCTCCCAGTCGTCTCCCTCATAAACTTCGATTTGGCTTTTGATTTCTTGCTGCGAGTCGGCAGTCTCTCGCAAATGCTCTGAGGCCTGCGCCGCGAGGAAATGGAGTTTTTCTTTGTCGGTTGGGTCAAGGAATCGGCCGCTGTATTCATATTGAAAACGAAGCTCGCTACTTGCGGTTTTGAAACCGGAGACGATCGACTTCGCAGCCTCGGCAAGCTCGTCGATATCTTCACCGGTTGGCAGGGTTTCGCCACCGGCGGCGGGAGACGCCGCAAGACAGAAGGCCAAACAAAGAAACCACATTCTGAGACTCAAAGCCCTGCTCCTCCCTTCTTCCCGATTCGACTTTCCGTCTTGGGTGCATTTGACGTCTGCGGCCCTGCTCGCCTGCTCATTCTGTCATCCGAAACGTGATGTCGGTAAGGCCGGCGCCGAAGAGGACGTTGTATATCTTCGTCAGGTGGTCCCATTTGACGTCGCCGCCGCAAATAATCTCGATCGGGTCGCCGGCGAATCTCTTCTGGGCGGCTATGCACGCCTGTATCTTTGCGATCAGCGTGCTTAAATCCGCCTCGATAGTGTCGTCATCTATTTTCACCTCATCGACCAGGCCTATTTGCACTCGACATCCGGCGGGCGCGGCGAAGATGTGTATCTCCAGCGGCTCGGGTCTTGCCAGGACGGCGTCCCTGGCCTGGGCCGAGGCCAGGTGCAAAGGCAGAAAGTCTTCCTGAGGCCGCCACTTCGCCGTAACGATGAAGAAGATCAGCAGCAGGAATATCATGTCGATCATCGGCGCCATGCGCAGGGCGAAGCCTTGCCGACGCGGCACTCTGCGTCTCAACCCGCCGAAAACATCCTCGTGAATGCTGCCGCTTGATGTCGGTTCCAATGAAATTCCCCCGTATCGAGCATTTCTTACGAGCCTTTGGCGGCGAAATCTGCGCCGCGGTGCAAAGCCCTTGTATTCACCGGCAGTGTTTGATGAAGGCGCTTGGCAAAGACTTCGGGCAGGGCCTGGGCCGCTGCATCGGGCGTCAGATAGCCCTTCTTTTGTAGATAAGCCCCTATTGCGACCATATTCGCGCTCTTGGGACTGCCCAATTCGACAGCCAGGTCGTCCATCGGCACAGCCACCACCTCTATGCTTTCATCCAGCTTGGGCTTGGTGTCAATCAAGGAGACATTCATCACCAGCAGGCCCCCGGGCTTGATTC
>JAFGTU010000265.1 GCA_016933985.1 Sedimentisphaerales bacterium
AAGGTCGAAACAGTCGTCGCCATCGCCGCCAACAATCGCGCCGGCCTCGAAGGCTCGCTTTCCCGGCTGCACGGCCTCTTTTCGCAGGGCAAAAGCGACGCTTCGCATTCGCTGCTGGGCCACACGATATATACAATCGACCTGGCGATGTTTCTGCCGTTCATGTCAACGGGTGGGCCGTCGGTTCAAGGCCTGGCCGAGCCGGCGCAAGTATCTTCCGGGATGCTGCCGAAGCTCGCGTTCACCGTCACCGATACTCACCTGGTGATCGGCCTCGAAGCCGCCGTCGAAGGGGCGGTTCGCAAGTTGAGTGCGGATGCCTCCGATCTGCCGAGCTGGTTCCGCAAAGCCAAAGCCGCCATCCCGGACGTCGTCGGAACGGCCGACCTGCAGGACGATGCCGCCGCTGCGGAAGTCCTTTGGAAGACCCTTAAACAAGCCGCCGAGGAGGCCGACAAATCCAAAGGCGAATCGGATCGCTCAATCAAGGTCGGATTAGGCTCCTCAGGCCTTATGTTCTCGCAGACCGGCGTTGATTTCGTAAATCCCGGCCTGCTGCCCGATTTCGAGGCCGTCCTAAAATACTTCGGAATCTCCGCAGCATACGGAATCGCAAGACAAGACGGATTCTTCTTCGAATTCAAATACCTAAGTGAGGAAAAGTGAGCTAAGGTAAGCGGAATCCCCGACTTTAGTCACTTTTGACTTTAGGCATTTTCAACCGCATGGTCGGTCAGTGTATCACTTTATTTAGCGGATAAGTGATTATGCCTGAAGCGCCGGCTCGCTTGAGCGCCGGCACGAGCGACCGCTCGGTCTTCTCATCTATGATAACCTCTATCGCTATGTAGTTCGCATCGGCCAGGGGCGAGATTGTCGGGCTCTTTTCGGCCGGCAAGACCTTCAGTATCGAATCAAGGGCGGCTTTCTTGATGTTCAGCTTCAGGCCCACTTTGCTGCGGGCCTCGATCGCCGCGTTGAGCAGTATTGCGATGTTCTCAGTTTTCTCCCTCTTGAACTTATCCTTCCATGCCTGCTTATTTGCGATCAGCCTGGTCGTTGATACCACCACCGTATCGACTATCCGCAGATTGTTTGCTCTCAGGGATGTTCCGGTTTCGGTAAGCTCGACGATGGCATCGACCAGCCTGGCCTTGACCTCCGTGGCCCCCCAGCTAAACTCAACCTTCACCTTGACATTCTTCTCGGCGAAGTATTTCTCGACCACCTTGACCAGCTCGGTTGCGATAATTCCGCCGGCCAAATCCTTGGCGGTTTTGACTTTTGACTCATTGGGCACGGCCAGCACCCACCTGGCCGGGTTGCTCGTCCGCTTGCTGTAGGGCAGCTCACAGACATCGACCACATCAGAGCCATTCTCCATTATCCAGTCGTACCCGGTAATGCCGGCATCGAGCACGCCGTCGGCTACGTACCTGCTCATCTCCTGCGCACGCAGACATATAGGCTCTATTTGCTCGTCGTCTATGTGCGGCAGGTAGTTTCTATCGGCGTCCAGAATCCCGAAGCCCGCCTTGCCGAAAAGTTCAATCGTGGCCTCTTGCAGGCTCCCCGCCGGGATGCCTAATCTCAACACATTATTCGACATAGTCTTCGTCTTTCACAGTTGGCCGGGCCAATACACGGAATTCACCGTCAACACGCGCACCGAGCATCGAGTATTACTTCTTGACCTTCTTAGTCGGAGTCCTGGTCTTGGTTGTCTTCTTCTTATGTGATTCGCTCTCGCTTCGCAGCAGATCGTAAAACTCATAGCCGTTTTTGGCTGAGATCTGCTTGGCCAGGAAACCTCCTATTTCCTGCTCGGTGGCGTCCGGATTGACCAGCTCGTTGTCGCGAAGATAATCCAGCATCCTGGAGGTAAGCGGTATTGTGTGCCCGCCGAGCGCGGTAAGCATACAATAGTCAACGGCAAACTTGCTCACGCCGTCGGTCTTTTCCAGGGCCGTCCTCGCCGGGCGCTTGCCCATTTTCTTGAGCGATTCCAGGCTGACTTGGTGGTGCTCGTCGAAAATGCACCGCAGCGCCCTTGTCAGCCTTGCCGCAGTCTCGTGCATAGCGGGCGTATCGATGCCTATCATCTCAACAATATCATCCGTCCGGGAGACGCGAAGATCGTTCAAATCAACGAAGTAATCGTCGAATCGCTTCAGCGCCGATGTCGCTTTATCCGCAGCGATGTGTTCGCTGATAATCGCGTAAACAAGGGCGTTCACCGGCTCTTCATATACGGCCTTCTGAACATCCGCGCGCTTCTTCTTCAATGAGCCGTAAAGCTTCAGGACTTTTTTAGAGTAGTTTTTGCTGTTCTTCATGTCATAACCTGCTTTTCGAATCAGCTACGAAGCCGCCTCGCCCGAGTCTTGTTGTTCGTCTTTGTGTTTGTACTCATTCGCCGCCTGATCTATCAGCCGCATAATCTCAAGCGTCTTCTTGAACTGTTCGTCTTTGTGAAAGCGCAGAACCGGGCAGAACTTGCTTCGCAGTCTGCCGGCCACCATGGACTGTATGCGCGACTTGGCATGGTCTATCGCAAGAAACGTCTTGTTTTGTGCGGAAGCGTCTTTGCCGAAGATACTCAGATAGACTTCGGCATTGCGCAAGTCAGGCGACATATCGACGTGCGTAATGCTCACGAAGCCCTCAATTCGCGGGTCGCTCAGATGGTGTGCAATGGCGTCGCTAACAACTTCCTTGACTACGCGTGCCACTCTTTCTTGCCTTCGACTCGCCATCATTCGCTCGCATATCGCTCCGCGCATCTTTCCGTTGTGTCGCGGTCCGCCGGAGGTCCGCCGGATGCGAAATTAACTGCTGAGGCTCCTCGCCACCTTAATGATCTCGTAGAATTCCAAAACGTCGTCTATTTTAATATCGTCAAAGCCCGCAATCTTGATGCCGCATTCCAGACCGGCTTTGACCTCACGAGCGTCGTCCTTGAAATGCTTGAGTGAATCAAGACTGAGACTGTCTTTCATAACGATGTTGTCCCGTATCAGGCGTGCCTTGGCGCTCTTTGCCGCAACTCCGCTGGTTACGTAACAGCCTGCTATCGTGCCGAGTCTTGAAATCTTGAACGTCGCTCGGACCGTGGCGCGGCCAAGCGTTTTCTCCTGTTCCTCGGGTTCGAGCAGACCGACCATCGACTTCTCGAGGTCTTCGGTGATCCGGTAGATTATGTTATAGAGCCTTATTTCGACGCCCTTTGACTCGGCGATCCTGCCGGCCTGCTCCTCCGGCACAACATTGAAACCGATGATGATTGCATTTGACGCTTCAGCCAGCACTACATCGCCTTCGGTAATGCCCCCCGGAGCTGCGTGAAGTATGCGAATCTTGACTTCATCCGTGCTCATATCCGACAAATACTTGGTCAAAACATCGACAGAGCCCTGCACGTCCGCACGGATGATAATGTTCAATTCCTCTGTTTTGCCGGCCTCTATCTGGCTGAACAAATTGTCCAGGGTGACCTGCTTGCGCTCCGCGAGTGAGTCTTCTCTCGAACGGGTCTGGTTCTCCTCCGCGGCGGACTTGGCCTTGTTGATGTCGTCGAGGCAGTAGAAACGGTCGCCTGCCTGCGGAACGTCGCCGAGCCCCGTTATCTCCACCGGCGTGGAGCTCGAAGCCGACTTGATAATCTTGCCGAGGCTGTCTCGCAACTGCTTTACCCTTCCGAAGGTGCCGCCGGCCAGGACAATATCACCTTGCTTCAGTTGCCCTTCTTTGATCAGCAAAGTTGCGACCGGTCCCCGCTTGGACGACATCCGCGCCTCAACAACCCAGCCCATTGCAGGGATCGTATCATCCGCTTTGAGCTCCAGCAGCTCGCCGGTCATGTCCAGATGCTCAAGCAGGTTGTCGATGCCTTCGCCGGTAATCGCGCTTGTCTTGACAACGTCAGTTTTGCCTCCCCATTCTGTCGGCGTTAAATCCTGCTCGGAGAACTGCGCATAGATGCGGTTTATATCAACACCGGGCAAATCTATCTTGTTCAACGCTATGATGATCGGCACTCCCGCCGCCCTGCTGTGAGCAATAGCTTCAACCGTCTGAGGCATCACTCCGTCATCGGCGGCCACCACCAGGACCACAACATCCGTCATATTGGCGCCGCGGGCGCGCATGGCGGTAAAAGCCTCGTGACCCGGTGTATCCAAAAACGTAACCTTCTTGCCGTCCCAGCTTATCTGGGAAGCGCCGATATGTTGTGTGATGCCCCCCGCCTCGCCCGCAGCAACCTTGGTTGATCGGATCTTGTCGAGAAGACTCGTCTTGCCGTGGTCAACGTGTCCGAGCATCGCGGCAACAACCGCTCGCCTGGTCAAGTTCTTCTTCTCGCGTTCTTCGAATTCGGTTCGTATCTGTTGTTCCAAGGACCTTTGCTCTTCGAGGATCAGCTCGGTTTCGAACTCGAGCGCCACCAGCTCCGCGACGTCATTGTTGATGGTCTGGTTTGCCGTCGCCAGCACCCCCTGCTCCATCAGCTTGGCGATGATATCGGATGCTTTAACGGCCAGCGCTGCCGACAAAGCCTTTACCGTAATCGGCCCGTTGACCGCCACTTTCTTAGGCCTGGCGTGAACCATGGCTTCACGGTCCGCTCTTGTTGCAATCTTGCGCATCGGACGCAGTCGCAATCCTTCCCCGCCGGCCGCATCAAGCCGGGCTCGCCTCTCGTCGATATCGCGCTGCCGCCATTTTGTACCGCGGTGTTTTCTTTCCGTTTCGGTTTCTTGCTCGTCTCGCCGCCGCCCGTGCGTTCTTTCCTTCGAGCGCTTGGCCCCATGCTTCTTGACGCCGGACGAGAGTGTATCCAGACCTTCCTCATCTTCCTCCTGGTATATCAAAGGTTCGGTTACAGGCGCATCGTACCATGCCCTCGATTTCGGTCTTGGACGACGCACCGGCTCGGGCGCCTCGATTCGAACCACCTTAGGCCCGCTCAATTTCGCCGGCGCTGGTTTCTTCATCATAGGCCCGGCAGGCAGTATCGGCTCAGGTTCTTTCGGAGGCTTGACCACAAGGGGCTTAACCTTCGCGACGCGCTTGGTCTTCTCGACTTTCTGAACCTTTTTTTCTTCAGGCCTCTCTTCCGCAATCGGCGGCTCTTCAGTGGCCACGGCAACGCTGGAATCAACTTCCACGCTCTCGGTGGCCTTCAAAGCAGCTTCTGCCGTTTCGATCGGCTCGTCTTCCGCTGCATCAATCGCCTTCTCCTGGGGCTCTTGGGTCTCGACAGCCTTTTGGGCTGGTTTCTTCTTGGCCTTTCTTGTGATTCGCACCTTCTTGAGGTCAACCTTCTCCGCAGTCTCAACGGTTGTAACATTCTCACCTTCGCTGAACCATTCGCGAATGGTGGCTGCAAGACCGGCTTTTATGACGGACATGTGGTTCTTGACGTCGAGACCCTCATCCTGGCACTTCTTCACAATTGAAGTGCTCTTAACACCTAACTCCTTGGCCAAAATATAGACTCTTGTTGAAGCCAAAAAAGTCTCCTAATCCGTTCTCTGTTGCCCTTGTTCCTGCTCTTGGCTTTCTATGGCTTCTGCCTCTCTGTCTTCGTCCGGGACGTGTTCGGCCTGGTCCTTATTCGATTCGACCGCCATGAGTCTTACTTCCTTGCCGGCCGCCTCAACCAACGCCTCGGCCGTACCAGCTTCGAGTCCCAGCTCACCAACCAAAGGCTCAACGCCTACGTCGTCCAGGTCGAGCACCGATATGACCCCCAGCGCTATAAGCTTGTCAACTATTGCCTCATCCGCGCCCTCAACCGTTTTTAGACATTTTGTCAGACGTTCGATTCCCTGATTGTACTCGTCCGGCGTCAGGATATCGATGTCCCAGCCCGTAAGCCGAGCCGCGAGCCGGACGTTCTGCCCATGTTTGCCGATAGCAAGGCTCAACTGGTCCTCATCGACGACAACCGTGGCTCTTCCAAGCTCGAAACACAGTGCTATCTCGCTAACCTTCGCGGGCATAAGTGCGTTGGCAACAAGAGTTTGCGACGATTCGTTCCATCGCACAATATCTATCTTCTCGCCCCCAAGCTCTTCAACTATATTCTTGATCCTGCTGCCGCGCACACCCACACACGCCCCAACCGGGTCAACTTTGTCGTCGAAGGTAGCCACAGCCACTTTTGTGCGGTACCCCGCCTCGCGCGCCAGAATACGGATCTCAATGATCTTCTCGCTAATCTCAGGCACTTCCAGCTCAAACAAACGGCGGATAAAAAGAGGATGAGTTCGAGACAGGATAATCTTGACTTGACTGGCGTTTTCCTTGACGTCGAGAATCAGGCATCGAATTCGCTCGCCGGGTCTGTGCGTCTGGCCCATTATCTGTTCGCCCTTAGGCATGAAGCCCTCCGTCCAGTGATCAAGGTTCACGATCACCGTTCCCGCCTCGTAACGAACAACGGTCCCGCTGATGATTTCCCCTTTTCGCTGGACGAACTCGCTGTAGATGCTGTCCCTCTCATCGGCACGTATCTTCTGGATCATCACCTGCTTGGCCGTCTGAGCAGGAATCCGCCCCAGCTGGCGTATGTCGATCTCCACGTTGTCCTTCATCGCAGAGATATCCCCGGTCTCGCGGTTGATCTTCACGACTACGGTGCTTTCAAGATCGCCAAAATGCTTCCTTGCCGCCGAGACCATTGCCTCTTCAAGGTCCACGAATATCGATTCACGATCAATATTCTTGTCGCGGGCGATGTTATCCACTATTCTGAGCAGTTCCTGACTCATCGTCGTTTCTCTTCAAAAATCCGGCATCTATTCCACTTTGCCCGCCTGCCAATATCTCAGCAGGACAAAAAAAGTGGAAACTCAACAGTTTCCACTTCAACCGCCCCATCACGAAAGCCCTCAGGTCTCCTTCTTGGCTTGAAGAAGACCAAAAAAGGCTTCCGACAGGAAAGCAACGAACAGAGGTTGTAGGCTTCTCAAACTACATCATCTGCCTCCGGTAAAAAAACCTCGTTCGTTTCCCGGCGTTGAAGCAGAAACATCGATTTCCGAGCCACCGTTTCGACAAAGCGCGAGCACCCAAGTCAATTGTTGTTCGCCTAACTTGCACTGTCTGCCGATCCCGTCAGCGCCATATCGAGCACCTCTTCAGGTCTAAACCTGGCTTTGGCAGCCGTTAATCCTTACATACCAAACACATATAATAATCGTCAAACTCGGCAGTGGCAATCATTTTTTTGCAAAATTTGTACAATTATTGGGCTTGCCCGCGTCAAATGACGCCCTTTGCGCCGATATACAGTTGCAAATCTCCAACGTCCGAATAAAACAGGCCCTCTGCACCTCATTATTTTGATGACCGAAGGGGCTCGCCCAATTACACCTCATAGACCTGCTACTGCACGGGAATCAGACGAAAGCTCAGCGTTCTCTTTTGAATGGCGACTTTCTGCACTCGCACCCGCACTTCACTGTCGATCAGCGTGCCGAAGACAGGCTCGAAAGGCTCGTCGTTCAGCAAAGACGCCACTAATTTCGTCTGCCACGCCTCTTTATCCACAGGCTCCGCGGCAACTTGCTCGGCGTACATCTTCTTGGCCATCAACTTGGCAAGCGGGGTGATGTTCATTGCTCCGACCTTCAATTTCTCCACTTTCAGGCTCAGAAGGCCCTTTTCGTCGACTTCCGCTCCTAACTCGATAGTGACGACCAATTCTACTCCTTTGACGTCGGCTGTTCCCATCAGTGCCAATGTGCCCGGTTCGAGAACTGCGGCCGGGGCATAGAGCATTACGCCTTCATGCTCCAGCGGCCAGTTCCACTCCAGGCCCCCGCGAGCCACAATATCGTTTAGCCCCTCCTCGCTCAAGGTTACATCAAAAGGCTCTCCAAGCTGGGCGCTGTTATATACCGCCGAGTGGAAAAGCGTCAGATACGGGCTTACCTGCCCCGGCTTGAAGCCCGCCGGGGAGAGAGGGTTATAACGCCCGGGCCGGTACAGCAGCAGAATAAACACCAACGCCGCAACAGCCAGGTCGATAGAGATCCAGATGGCCAGTTTCTTCAATCGCGACTTTTTCTTCGGAACTGTCGAATCTCCGGCAGTTTCTCGGTTTTCTGTCTTGCTCGAGTCCATCCGTCCGATTATAGTAACTTACCTTTTTCGTATGAAGCTATTTTTCTATCGACGAACCTGCAAGTGAATAAGAAAGGATGCACCATATATGCCAAGTCATTTTGCTGATCGCCTCTGCGACGCCGTCCGGTCCCGCAAGACGTCATTGATTGTCGGGCTGGACCCCGTATATGGCAGGCTTCCCGCCGCGATCAAGAGCCATCGACACATGAATGATGAATTTGACGCCGATGCCGCCGTCGATGCAATCTTCGATTTCTGCACCCAGACTATGAGAATAATTGCTCCCATGGTCCCGGCGGTGAAGATAAACGTGGCCTTCTTCGAGAAGTATCTTTGGGAGGGCATAGAGACCTACTATTCCTTGATAACAGAGGCTGACGACCTCGGCCTCGAAGTAATCGGAGATGTCAAACGCGGCGATATAGGCCACACGGCCAAACTCTATGCCGCCGCCCATCTCCAAAACCCCGAGCTGGCCGGCCTCGAGGATACCCTCGCCCCCGACGCTATAACTATCAACGGCTACATCGGAACGGACGGAATCGAGCCTTTTGCAGAGATGGCCACAAAGCAGGGCAAAGGCATCTTCGTTCTCGTGCGGACAAGCAACCCGTCCGCCGCTGAGATACAGGATTTCGCCGGCGCCGACGGCCAGGTAGTGTACGAAAGAGTCGCCGAAGTCGTCGCCCGCATAGGCGATAAACCCGAACGAGTGGGAGCTAACGGCTACAGCAACATAGGAATGGTTGTGGGCGGCACTGCGCCCGACGTAACCAAAGCTCTGCGACACAAGTATGACAAGGCATGGTTCCTCGTTCCCGGGTACGGCTCACAAGGCGCCACCGCAGAGGATTGCATCCGCTTCTGTAAACCCGACGGGACAGGCGCGCTCATAAACGCCTCGCGATCCATAATCTACGCCTATGAGAGGCCGCAGTACAAAGAGCAGTTCGGCGAAGACTGGAAGAGGTGCGTCGAGCAGGCCGTAATAGACGCAAAGGTGGACCTCGCAAACGCAATGCAGACGTTGATATAGCTGCTTAGAGCGCACCGAATCTACACGGCTTGGGGATGCTTATGACGCAAGCGGATTCCGGCCCCGACTTTTCTCGTGCGGACAGGATACCAGGCCGCACGCCTTCGTCTGCAACGCACAATGCCGTCCAACAAATGTTCGACCGGATAGCACCGAGATACGCTCTTCTCAATCACATATTGTCTTTCGGACTGGATTTTTCCTGGCGTCGCAAATTTGCCGACCATCTTGAGAAATGCCGGCAAATTGAAGTGCTCGATCTCGCCACCGGCACGGGCGATCTGTTGATCTCGATGCTTCGCAGAAGAGATAATATTGAAAAGGCCGTCGGCCTGGATGTATCCGAGAATATGCTCGCTCTCTGCCGCAAGAACATGGAGCGAGCAGGTCTGTCCGACCGTGTTACTCTTATTCAGGGCGACGCCGCACGGACCGCCTTGCCCGACGGCGGGTTCGATGTCGTGACAATGGGCTTCGGTATAAGAAACGTTCCCGATCCGTTCCAGGCACTAAGCGAGATATATCGTCTCCTCCGGCAAGGCGGCATGGCCTTGATATTGGAATTTTCGCTGCCCGCCAATCGTATCATCAGGAGTCTTTATCTCGTTTATTTGCGACATGTTGTCCCATTCGTCGGCTGTCTCGTCTCACGCGACAAGACGGCCTATTGTTACCTCAAGACGACAATCGAGTCGTTTTGCCGCGAGTGCGACCTGCCCGCCCTTATGCAAGAAGCGGGCTTCTCAAACATCAGCGCAAAGGCGCTGACCCTCGGAACCGTATCTCTTTACTCGGCCTTAAAACCTTAAAGCACGGAACAGCCGCTCGTAAGACAAGCCCGCCGCGCGAATTTGCTTGCTACGGTCAATCATCGGATTTACATTAGCCTTCGTTTTGATAACGGCAGGTGTTCCGGAAGTTATGAACAGAGAATTCTTCGAAGGCAAAAAGGTCCTGGTCATGGGCCTCGGACGATTCGGAGGAGGCGTCGATGTCGCCAGGTTTGCCGCCGGCTGCGGGGCGAAGGTGATCGTCACCGATAAGGCCCCGCCCGAGAAGCTAAGTGGCTCGATAGAGCAGCTCAAGCAGTTCGGCGATATAGACCTTCATCTCGGCTCGCACGACCGCGCCGATTTTGAGAATGCCGACGTTGTCGTAGCCAACCCCGCCGTCGCACCGGACAGCGAGCTCCTCGAAGCAGCCCGCGCCGCCGGCGGACTCGTAACTTCTCAAATCGCAATATTCTTCGAGCTGTGCCCCGCTTCCATCATCGGGATAACCGGCGCCAACGGCAAAAGCACAACCACTGCACTTACCGCCCACGTCCTGCGACATACGACATCCGACATACGACATCCGACATACGAAAACGTCTTCCTGAGCGGCAACATCGGCAATCGCCCCTTACTGGCCGACATCGATGAGATCACGCCGAGAGACCTTGTCGTTCTGGAGCTGTCGAGCTTTCAGCTCGAGCAGTTGGCCCAGATCGAGAAGGCCCCGAAGGTCGCGCTGCTGACCAACCTGACGCCCAACCATCTCGACCGCCACGGCACATTCGCCGCCTACTGCGCCGCCAAAGAGAACATCTTCAAGTTCCAGAAGCTTGACGAAGGCAGCCCCGCCGTATCTATTTTCAATGCCGAGGACGAAGTCGGCGCCGAGTGGTTCGGCAAGTACCTCTCCGAGCCGGGTCGAACCTGCATCAAGTTCTCCCCGGAGGGCGTGCCCGCGCAGATGCGCAAGAGCTATCCTCTGCCCGGCCGAGCAAATCTGGCCAATCTCGCCGCCGCTTTGGCTGTCGCAAGGTGCTTCGACGTGCCGGACGATGCCATCGAGCGCGCCCTGCCGGATTTCAAGTCCCTGCCCCATCGCCTCGAGCTTGTCGCGGAATTAAAAGGCGTCCGCTGGTACAACGATTCGATAGCAACCACCCCCCAAAGTGCGGTCGTCGCCCTTGAGGCATTCGAGAGCCCATCCATCATCATTGCAGGCGGATACGATAAGAATATTCCATTCGACGAGCTTGGTCGAAAGATCGCTCAGACCGCCAAAGCCGCAATCCTGCTCGGCCAAACCGCCCCTAAAATCGCCCAGGCAGTACAGAATGCTCAAATGTCATTGGGAGGAGCAAAGTCCGCCGGCTCGGGACGGACCATCAAACCGCGCGGTGCTAAGGTCGAAATAGTCGCCTCTCTCGCCGATGCGGTCGCCCTCGCCGCCAAGCTCGCAGTCCCCGGCGACGTCGTGCTCCTTAGCCCGGCCTGCGCAAGCTACGACATGTTCGACAACTTCCAGCAGAGAGGCCAGCAATTCGCCGAGCTCGTCGCCGCCCTGCCCACCTCATAGCAACACTCTCAACCCTCACACCAAATCTCGTCCCGAGTCCGCTATAGGCGGAGAGAGACTGCTTGTCACACCCACATCCGAGATACGAAATACAATATCTGATAAACATTATAGGAGTATTCCTGCAACAGCAAAAAAAGGTTAAAAAAAAGTTTCGTCTGTCGCTGCCTTTCCTTACGCGTCAAACGCCCGAATCCAGACCTATCAACTCGCGCAGGGTCGATTTTCCCGGCGGTGCGACATAAAGCAGCCCTCGTTTCGTGCCGATTCCCATTTTAGCACAATTAAGAAACGGTTCTGCAAACGAGGTCAACAAATGGACGAGCATGCCGAGCGCCGGACGGAGAAGAGGTTGAGATATTACTGGCCTATTTGGTTCGCTGAGAATTTCGACGATGCCCTCACGCAGGGACAAATGGTGGACGTATCCAGCAGGGGCGCCGCCTTCACCTGCTACACCGACGGCGCCTGCCCGCATCCGGGGCAGCGCATAACCGCTCGGTTCAGCGTCCCCCGCTACGGCCCCGACGGCTCGTTCGATATGGAGAACTTCATACGCCCGGCCCACGTCTGCCGAATCCAGAATGTAAATCCCTTTCTCCGTCGCATCGCCGTGCAGTTCGCCGAGGCCCTGCCCTTCAAGCCCGGCGAGCAGCAGACCGCCGACCCGCTCGAAACCCTCGAACCGGCAAACGTATAACAATCCCCGCGTTCTCATCGCCGATTACCCGCCGCACCTGTGCCGGCGGCCCTGCATCATAAAGAGGACCGCGTTTCACAAAAGTCTGGCGTTCATAATGTCATTTCGACCAAAATAGCCTTTAGCCCTGAGCGAAAGCGAAGGGGAAGCGCGCGGAGACACGCAGCGCAGCGAAGAACCCGGGACGGAAATCTGTTGAAACAGGCGAATTCTGGTTCTTTTGAGTTGTCCCATTTATAAAACGTGCTAAGAGTAGTCCGAAGTGCATCGTTCACCCCTTCCGACATTCCCCGAGAATTTGCCAATATTCTGCGAAAAATAAAGAAAGGCCGGGAAAAGAACGTCACGTTTGGCCGTTTCGTTAGACTTATAAGTCCTAGCCGTCGGCAAAAAGGTATAGAAAACCCGCGCCACGGTGCAAAAGAATGATTTTTTTGCTGGCAAATTGAACGGGATTATGATATGATACCAGCGTTCTTGCGGCACCATTGTTTGCGACGGCCTGGAGGAGGCTCTGTTGCCCCTCTCCCGGCTATTTGGTTCTTTGGCAAGAGAAGTCCTTTTTTTCAGGAGGCTATAAAATGAAGCGGTTTGCGGTTTTCTTTCCAGTTCTGTTGGTTGTGGTCTGGTCCGGGATTGCAGCGGCCAGCTCAGCCCCGGTTGTCAGCAACGTAACGGTCAGTCACTGGACTGATGGCTCAAAAAAGGTTGATATCCGCTATGATCTTGCAGATGCCGACAACGATAGGTGCACGGTAAACGTACAAGTCAGTTCCGACGGTGGGTTGACCTGGACGGTTCGCGTTGCTACCTTCTTACCGAGTAGTGACATAGGCTCCAACATATCTCCTGGTACTGGCAAGCTCATTGTCTGGTACTGGGCAATGGACCTAAGAGGTGGATATGGAACAAACTACAAGGTCAAAATAATGGCCGATGATGGTCATACACCAACTGCACCTGATATGGTTTATATGTTAGCTGGCACTTTCCAGATGGGAGACCACTTCTTCGAATGTGCTGAGGACGAAAGGCCTGTTCATAAGGTATACTTGGATTTGTTCTACATTGGTAAATACGAGGTCACCAACTTCGAGTATTCCGAGTTTCTCAACAAAGCCGCTTCACAAGGTCTGATTAGCATAAATAGTGATGTAGTCTACAAAGAGGGATCGGGTAGTTCGTACCCATATTGTGCTACTTACCAGGCTGATAACCATAGTCGGATATACTACGACGGGAACGAGTTTACTATTGCGCCGGACAAAGATAATCACCCGATGGTTGAGGTCACATGGTATGGTGCTGTAGCCTATTGCAATTGGCGCAGCGAACAGGAGGGCTATGACAGCTGCTATGACCTGTCTACATGGACTTGTGATTTCAACAAAAAAGGATACAGACTCCCTACTGAGGCAGAGTGGGAATACGCTGCGAGGGGTAGATTGAACGATGCGAGATTTCCCTGGGGAGACACAATCACTCATGCTCAAGCGAACTATTGGTCTGGCGATTGTGGGGGCTCCAGTGATCCAAATCTCTGTAGCAGTGGCGATTGCGGCGAATATACATTCGACGTAAGCCCGACAAGAGGTTATCATCCGATATACGCTACAGGTTCTATGCCATACACGGCTCCTGTTGGCAGTTTCGCTGCGAACGGTCAAGGATTGTATGATATGGCTGGCAACGTCTGGGAGTGGTGTAATGACCTGTACGACGGATCATATTACAGTGCGAGCCCCTATAGTAATCCGTCCGGGCCTACTGTCGGCGATGGCTACAACGTTCGCGGTGGTAGCTGGGATCAACGTGGTGATGCATGCCGCGTGGCCGACCGTGGTAGTGGCTACATGCCTAGCTGGCGTTACTACAATTGTGGTTTTCGTCTGGTCCAAGACTTAGACTCCGCCTCAGCTTCTTGGGCGTATTCAGGCCCCTTCACAATCGGTGATCCCAATTGCAGTTCTGTTCTGTATGTTGACAACGATGCTCCGAATGACCCAGAGCCCGACAATCCTGAAATCAGCGATGAATTGGAATGTGGCTCACAAGAGCATCCCTTTGATGCAATTCAGGAAGCTGTCTCTTATGCTTTCGACGGTGATACAATCATCGTGCTTCCTGGAGTGTATAGTGGATCGGGCAATCATGACATTTACTTCAGCGGTAATAAAATTGCTCTCCGAAGCACAGACCCGAATGACCAAAATATTGTCGCTGAAACAGTTATCGACTGTTACGTCACGCCAACGATAAACCATTATGGTTTTGTATTTAACTCTTATGAAGAAGCCGAGAGTGTCATCGATGGGTTGACCATCATAAATGTTTACGGAACTGCGATTTATTGTCCGAATGCAAGCCCGACTATACGCCGCTGTGTATTTAGGAACAACAAATCCGGCTCTGTAATCGGTTGCGGCGGCAGTAATGCAATGATATTAGATTGTCGAATCGAATATAACACTTCTACTGCAATTTCGTGTGGAGACAGCAGTCCCACAATTTCACGATGCTCCATCACGAATAATTCAGTCGAACCTGTTATATTGTGTTCCGGTCGAGGTAGCCCTTTATTTCACTCCTGCGATATTTCATACAATGATTGTGGTTCTTGGCGTGATGTTGGTTGGGGTAATGTTTTCAGATTCAACCAATCAGGTGATTCTATTCCCAGCCCCAGGCTGGTTAATTGCTCTATTACCAATAACTGGGGTCGTGGTATTTTCATGCTTAAGAGCAGTCCCACGATAGAAAACTGCACGATAAGCGGCAATTACTGTAGTGCGATAGAAGGGCAAAACGATTATACGGATGATCCGCAGTACGTATCGTCCAACCTTAGAATAACGAACTCTCTTATAACGTGTAACCATCTCGCTAGTATTAGATTTAGTGCGCACCCCTTTTGTGGACCAGTTAATGTAACGATTCTCAATTCGGTCGTCGCTGATAATGGCTACCGCGGAGCTATCCGCTTTTCTAGTGACGGTGGAGAAAGAACTCTGACTATTAAGAACTCAATCATATTCGGGAACGTCGATGTTGAAGGATTCCCTCAAATTTTTCTTCTTAACACTCAAGGCGAAGTTGCTTACAGCAACGTTCAAGGCGGTTGGCCGGGTGAGGGTAACATTGATGCTGACCCGATGTTTACAAGACTGGGATATTGGGACCCTAATGGGACTCCTCTCGACAGCATGGAACACTGTTATGACGACATCTGGTTTGAAGGCGACTATCATATAGTTGCTACTTCTCCTTGCATTGATGTTGGAGATAACAATTCTGTACCTGTTGATTTGTCCGACCTCGATAACGATGGCAACACTACGGAACCAATACCGTATGACCTGGACGGCAGGCCAAGGATTTACGATGGTGACTGCAACGACACCGTCATTGTTGATATGGGTGCGTACGAATTTGCTCACGCGTATATGGGGGATTTCGATTGCGATGATGCGGTCGGCTTCTTGGACTTTGCTATATTCTCCCTGGCTTGGTTGACTGAGTCAGACGACCCCCAATGGAATCCTGAATGTGACATTGCTATACCACCCGATGGATACGTTGATATTCGCGACCTGGACGTCTTTGTCCAAAACTGGCTCGAACGCTTTGAACCACCTACACCGGCAAGAAATCCGAATCCACCGGATGGTGCGACAGACGTCGGATTTGATGCCGATTTGGGCTGGACTGCCGGTTATTATACTGCTTCGCACGATGTATACTTCGGCACAGATCTCAATGATGTGACCGATGCAAATAATTCGCTCCCTGTCGGAACCAGCCCATATAAGGGCAATCAGGTCGAGGCAACATTCGATCCCGGGATAATGGCTCCACAGACCACCTACTATTGGCGTATCGATGAGGTTAATCCGTACGGCACAACCAACGGTTCTATCTGGAGTTTCACGACAGGCCCCCTTCCAGGGCCTGCAACCGACCCCGATCCCCCTGATGGATCTGTCGGTATTCAGCCGAATCTTGTTTTAAGCTGGCAGCCCGGTGCATATGCAACATCTCACAATGTCTTCTTCGGAAACAGCGACCCGCCTCCGTTCGTAATCGAGCAGAATAATGCTACGTTCGAACCAGGCCCATTATCTTGTGATGCTACATACTACTGGCGAATCGATGAGGTCAATCCATATGGCACAACCACCGGTTCTATCTGGAGTTTCACGCTTTCAGGCCCTGCAAGTGAGCCCGATCCCCCGGATGGAGCTGTCGGTATTCAGGCGAATCCCGTTTTAAGCTGGCAGCCGGGTCTGTGCGCAACATCACACAACATCTTCTTCGGCAGCAGCGACCCGCCGCCATTCCAGACGAATCAAACAGAAACAACTTTCAATCCGGGCGCTTTGTCCGAAAGGACAACATATTACTGGCGGATCGAGGAAGTCGGTGAGTATGTTACGAACACGGGTGAAGTCTGGACTTTCACGACGGGCCAACTGCCGGCCCTTCCCACCAATCCCGACCCCCCAGCCGGCACAATCGATGTCGGCCTGAATCCCATTCTGAGCTGGACCGCCGGCGCCGGTGCCGAATCCCACGAGATCTACTACTTTGGCACTTTTTGGGATTGGAGAAATTACGGAAACCAGACTGGGACAACCTTCGAGCCTGGCACTCTATCGCCCGCCACACAATACTACTGGCGCATCGCCGAGATTAGCAGATGGGGCATAACATACGGTCCCGAATGGTCGTTCACAACCCAAGGCGCCAAGTAATCCGCCGGCTTGATCTGCCTAAGACGCCCGGACACGACGTTTGACGCCAAGTCGCAAGTACGATACAATCGCATCCACACTATTACTCTGTAAAGGTGGACCTAAGGGCATCGAGCAAGATGTGGACGAAGTAGAAAAAACAACAACCGGTCTGCGGCGTAGAGTAATCAAGGAGATGAATTATGAACGGCTTATCGCGAAGAGAATTCCTCAGGACTGGGCTTGCCGCAGGAGCGCTTATGTCATTGGGCAGCCGGGCGGCGAGTCCGCCAAAGGCGGAGCAAGCCAGGGCCGCCGCTCG